>JAUWQL010000204.1 GCA_030611105.1 Bacteroidales bacterium | reverse complement strand
GGATTTAATGATTTTGAGGATGCTTTGCAAAACTTTTCAGCAAGAAAACATGGTAACATTGATGTAATATTAACAAGGAATTTGAAAGATTATAAAAAAAGTGAATCAGGAGTATTAACTCCTGAAACATATATTAAGACTTTGAATATCAGTCGCTAACCTGTGCTCATAAATAATTAGCAGGGAAAAACACAAACTATCCCATAAACCGGTTACCGTTTTAACGTTTTCTATTTATATCCAACTCATGTTAGTTTACAATAAGCAGCTTATTAGAAAAACTGACAAACGGAAATATTTTTTCGGTTTAATAGAACTTCGTAAAAATAATAACGTAATTAATAGGCTCTGTTCTAAAATATATAGCAAATAAATTTTAAATACCGATCTCCTTTACCAAGAAATTTAATGTCTTTATTGCCCGTAGGGCATTTATTATTGTAGCATATTAGTTTTCAATTTCTTTTATTCCCTGTAGGGGATTTATTATACAAATAGGTATATATATCAATCAAGAATTCAAACAAAAACATTAACGTTATTAATTATTTATCGCCTACAGCGAATAATAAACTATTGCTAATACTGTGCTACAATAATTTAACCGCTACGCGGTATATTCTGATAGATAAGCAGAAGCAGAATGCTGAAGTAATTAACAACCGGTCAGACCGACTCTTGCTTTATGAAGATTATTCTGTTTCAATATAGTTTTTCTCAATTGCATTTATAATATTTATCGTTGTATTAATTGCTTTCAAGAGATCAAATTTCAACATATGACTAAACACATTTGAATATCCATCCCATTCTTCATCTGATTTTGTTTTCAAATGAATAAACTCTTTTCTGTGTTTATATAATTCATTTATAATTTTTAATTCCTTGGTTCTAGTGCTCCAAAAATTCGCTTGATTAATTGCTTTCGGTAGAACTTGTTCTAGTTTATCCTTAAACGAAATAATATCTTCAATTTTTTTATGATTATATCTTTTTACATTTTCTTTCTCTATTTTTTCAAAAATAAAATCATTTGGTATTACTTCGTTCATAAAATTTTCCAATGTACTTACGAGCATAATTATACTTGCTATTCTCGCTTTAATGTAATCAGTATAACCCTCATGAGTATATCCTGGTTCAACCTCCAAAAGATATAAATTTGAATCATTATCCTGTTTACCACATTTAGGGAAATCCTCTGACTTTCTTTGTTCAGCTAATTCATATAATTCTAATGCCATGGTTAAATATAAATGGGCCGGGCTAGGTAATGCTGATAGATACTGTTTTCCCTTATGCTCTACACCCAAAAACGAACAAAATCGCTTCTCCCCATTAGGATATTCTACTATTGCAATAAAATTATTAGATTTGGGTAAATAATGATTATTTCCCTTTTCTGATTTTGCTTTAACATCGCGATTGAATGCTTCCTCTGTAATTTTCAGGTAAGTTTGTGCAGGTATTATAATTTTCATAATTAATAATTTTCCATATTTGTTTTTTTCGGCTTGTATACAATGTTTTGCAATATGGCGTGAAGCGGAGTGCGAGTGATTCCGTTATCAGACCGAGATGAAGCTGAAACGGACTAATACCACTCCAAATCAGCACTTTACTGTTTTTTTCTTTTTCTGCTAATCTTCAACAACTTTAAGTACACTATCAAAGTCAATCCCGATTGGTGTATACTCAATAGGGTTTCTAGTCAAAGCCATTGCAGTACCATTAGCTGCATAAACAGTATTATCTTTTATCCAAAAAGCAGCTTGTGGTGTACCACTTGTATAACCCATAATTGCTAAACCTCCTTCTAAAGAATCAACTTTAAAAGTTAATTTTCCTTTGTAATTAGAAACAAGCAAGTTTTCAATTCTTGCTATTTCTGACTTGTAATTTGGTTTACTTTCACTTGTACTATTTGTACAATATGTAAATAATGTCAGTATTAAAATGACAGATACAGAATAAGTAATTTTTTTCATGGTGTTTAGTTTATTGTTTTTAGTAATTATTTAAACCACATATTTGTAGTGCGTTTTTTTTATTCATTAAATTTCAATTGTTCACATCGTACTTTATTTCCTTCAAATATAATTATGCAACTAAATTTTGCTCTAATTGTGGCACCAAAACTATTTTGACTATCAACCCAAGATTCAATCTTGTATTTTCCGCCACCTAAATTAGTTATATATTGGTCTTTTTCCGAAACACCTGGAAAATCAGCCGTACTAGGTGATTTTAGATTTTGTTTTAAGAAATCTTCTGCATAGCTATATGCTACAAATTTATTGGTTGAAGAAGAACTATTTGACGAAGAATTATCTTCAACTGAACCAATGTAAGTAATGTAAAAAATTGTCATTAAAACAGCTATTATGATTATCCAAGTTAAAAACGTACTATGTTTTTTCTTTGGTTTTTTAACTTGAAATTTCACAACCTTCTCTTTTTCTTTTAATTGAAATCCGCAATGTGGACAAGATAATACAGAGTCGCTTACTTCCTTTTTGCATTCAGGACAATTTATTAGTGCCATATTGTTTAGATTTTAAGGTTACTGAGCTTGTTTATTTAGATGTACAACACTTTATTGTGTGTAGCCTGTCTTTTAAATATTTTTTAAAAATTAATTTTCTGTTATCACCTTTTTCTCGTTCTATAATTTTAATTTCAGCATTTTGTATATCTAAATAACACTGTTGAATTTTAATTTCTTTATTTTGAATTAAATTACTGATAGAACAAATATATTTATCAGGTGTATATATTCCTAAATAAATTGTTTTCAAACTATTTTTAATCGAAAGCATCCCATCAAACTTATGAGATAGAAAAACAAGTCTTTTTTCATCCTCTACTTTCCAATAATTAGATTTTTTAAAATATAACCAGTCATAATGCCTATTAATAAAATTATTTAGTGCATATTCATAACTTTCATTATTGTTTCGGTTGAATTGTGGTTTATTGATGTCTCTGAAATTATTATAATCAATATCATCAAAGTATTTTTTATATTTAGTAAGTATAGTCCGATTTTCATCAATAAACTCTTGTTCATCTATCTCTAAACAGATTCCTTCATGTTTATCTCCGTAATGAGTCCACATTAATTCATTTTTGAATCCGGAACTTTCCTTTGTAAAACATATAATTTTAACATCTTTTCTTAAATCATACCCTATTTTAAATTGTTTTTCAATCAAATCCTCACCGTCATTATTTCTCACATTTCTACCACTAAATGCCCAAATATATGTTTCACGAGGATCATTCATGAGAAAAAAACTATTTGCTCTTAATTTGAAGTTTGGAAGTATTTTTTTAATTGCTGTCTTACGTCTGGTAAAATGAAATAGTTTACTCATTGATGTATTTTTATGGCAATTATACGACAATTGTAGATATGCGAGCGTACATATCTTTTGTTTATGCGCACTTGTTTAAAGACAGAAATATGCTATGTAATAATTTTCAATAAGAATTATTTAGATTTAGAATTCTACAAGTTACAAATAATTTGGAAATTTATGCAAAATATATAGAGAATATCCTTTGCCCCTAAGAACGCAGCTTTAACCGGATTTTAAAGGGTGAAAAAGGATTTTGCAAGACGAAGTGACGCTTTGCCCTGAGCGAAGTCGAAGGGAAGTAATCTCCCAGGAACAACCGGAATGCCAAATAAATTAACTGTAATGAGCTTTTCGAAAAGCCTGGAGAGATTGCTTCTCCGCCAAGCGGATCGCAAAATCTATATATTATTATGCTTTAACGGTATGTATGAATTTTTAACCGGTACTATAATCGTAATATCAGGCATTATTGGAAACAAAAGTCTGAGAACAGAAACAACAGAATTGTATTGTTGTGTCGAAAAGTTGAGCCTTTTTGGTGTTTATGGTATCTGATTATAGTATAGATTCTATCTCGATAATAAATTGTTTCATTTCTTTTAACATTACATCAACTTCTTGTTGTGGAAATTCAACAAAAGCATCATAATCTCCTTTTGTCCTGTTTTGAAATGCATTTCTCAGAATCTCCCCATATTTTTTATCAACCAAATCTTTAGCTACAAATTCCTTATTAAACCATCCAATCAATTGAGCATGTTTTGATGTTTCGAACCTATGCTTAAGAGCTAATGCCGTAAGAGCATAATACATCCCATAATAAATCCGGTTAACAGCTACTATAAGTTTATTTGAATTTATTAGGAATTCAGCTAATTCAATTATCTCTTTAGCTTGCTGGATTCTATATTTAATTAAAGAATCTCTGTCCTGATCAATCATGCCCGATAACCTTTAGAAATAGCATTTACAAAAACAGGTTGTTTCCCCCTGAGCGTATTTAAATCTTCTTCACTCAGAATATGGGTATCTGTAATTATCCCATATTTTAAATCAATTTCGTAACATAAATCAGATATTTCTCTTTCAGTCTGCCAATCAACTTTCTGTTTCAAAAGAATCAAGATGTCATAATCAGAATCTTGATTTGCCTTATCTGTTAACTGAGACCCAAAAAGTATCAAATGCTTAAGATTATCCTTGAATCTAGCTGAAAGAACACCTTTTAAATCATTTATAATAATATTTTTTTTATCAGTCATATAATAAATCTATATTCAAAGATAAATATTCTATTATTAAAAAATCATGTATTTCTGATCAATTTTGCAACTTTTTGACCCTTTGACCCTGCGACTCTTCGACTCTTTCCCCTTATCTCCC
>JAUWQL010000164.1 GCA_030611105.1 Bacteroidales bacterium | reverse complement strand
CTTATATTTGGTTGAATATTATCTTAAATTGGTGGTTTTTAGACAAACTGCCGTTATAGTAAATTTCTAAGTCATTACTTTGAAAGTCAAAAAGGTTAAGTGTTTTTTGCAAAATTTCTTTTTCAAACCCACTTTGTTTGAAATCATAAGGCAGGTAATGAAATGTTTTGTCTTTGCTTTTTACCGCTGTTGAAAAATCGAACTGGTTTTTAAATTGCTCAAAAGAAATTACCATTGCTTCCATTCCTGCCTGAACAAGTCCTTGTTTCATTATTTCATAAGATTTTTCAACTTCTGCGTTGTCAATTTCGGTAGAATTACCGCTTCTGTCCAATTCAAGTATTTTTTCTGTATCCTTTTTGCTTGGGAATAATTTCTCGTTTTGCTCAACAATTTTTAGATTATCAACAATAAGCAAGTCAGCATCATTTTTTAATACTTCACTTTCTGTTTGCAATTTGCGTTTTATACTAAAAGCAATTCTAATTTGTGAATTTATTTGATATAAATCGAAAAGCTCATTAAAAAAAGTTATGCTATTTTCTATAAAAGTTATTTTGTCGAAAATTGGTTTTAATTCAGTTTGAAATTTGTTTAATTCAGAAATACTTATTTTATTGAAACTTTCTTTTGAAATCTCAAAAATCCATTGATTAAAATTTGTAAAATTTGTTCCGGTTTTTTCAATTATGTTTATATCTGCATCATCAATGTCATTAAGTTCACTTGTTTTAATTAATGCCGGTTTTTTATATTTATCAATCTCTTTAAGTAAATTTTGTAGTTTATTTTTAGTGTTTGCATTTTCTTCTTCGTCAATTGAATTATAAGTTATTTTAAGTTGATAAAATTCAACTTTTGGTAATTGCAGATGTTCAATCCTTGAAAATCGTTCAATTGTTTCAAGTTCGATTTTTTTGTCGAGTTTGTTTAATTCTTCAATGCTTGTTTGTTGCTCTTTTTTAAGTTGTTCGTTCAAAACCTTTGCATTGTATTCATTAAGCCAAATTCTTGCTGTTTCGTGTTTGCCTTTATCAACTTGTCGTAAACATCTGCAAGAAGTTTGCAAAACCATATTTTTAGGACTATCTCCTTTTTGCGAAAGAATAATCCCTGTTAAACTTTGACAATCCCAACCTTCTTTTCCTATTTGAACAAGTAAAATATAACGTTTTTTTGTTGCAGATATGGTTTTAGGAACATCAAGCGTATTAAAAAGCAATTCGTTTTCAGGTGGAAGTTTATACTTCTTATTTCCTTTATGAAACCGTAATATTTCATCAGGATTTATTTTTAATGTTCCTGTCAAATATGGATAAATTTCTTCTTCAAGACTTTCAATGTTACCACAATATATTGCTATTTTTGCTATATTATTGTTATCGTAAACTTTATTTTCGTAGTGTTCTTTAAAATCTGTAATCCCTTTTTCAATTACTTGAAACTTATCAAGGTTTTCAGCAATCTTTACTTTTGGTGTTTTTAAGAAATTATTAATTGCTGTTATAAGTGGATAATAATAAACAGTATTGGTGATTTGCGAAAATTTAAAAAATGCTGTTTCTGTAACATTTATTTTATCTCCGTTTGATAAATATGGTGTTCCCGAAAAACCAAGAATGGTAGTAATATTACCTGTTTCATTCCATTTATTAACAACCTGTCGTAATTTTATATCTCCATCAGTTGCGTGATGAACTTCGTCAATCAATATTGACAAGTTTGGAATTTTTCCAATTAAGTTTCTCAACTCGTTTGCATATTTATCTTTTTCATCTTCCGTTTTCTCAAATAATTCTTGTTGGGCATCAAGATAGGTTCTGTTTAAAATTACTTTTTCAGCATTTACAACAAACACTTGTCCAAATGGGTTTGGTAAACAATGATTTACTTTTTGAGCATTTGGATTTTCGGCTTTATTACTTTTGCTTACTGTTTTTGCTTGGTCAAGTATTTCAAATTTTAATAGCTGTTTTATTTTACTTGCCGATGGTTCTGGTAGCACCCAGCTTGGGTCAAATTTTTCAATTGTTTTTAAACTTGGAACAATTGATGATTTTAAGCCCGAAGGGATTAAAACAAGAAAATTATGTGCAAAGTTTTTATTATCAGGTTCATTATCTGCAAAATATAAATCAAGATAAATCATTGAAGCCATTAAGAAAGTTTTACCTGCTCCCATAGGCAAACTCATAAGATAATCGGCATAATTTACATTGTAAAAAATACCCTTGATTATTTTTTCATATTCAATACTTTCAGGTTGTTCAATGATTAATTTTTCAAGTTCAGGAAGTAACGTAGTTTTTCCGTTCTTCTGTCGTGCAAAGTCAAATAATGCTAATGCAGATTTATTTTTTGAAAGAAAATCTCTTGTGTTTTGATTGATATTTAATTTTGATAAATCTGTTCCATTTGTAAAAAATCCTTCTGTGAATAATTGCCAAAGTGGTTTATTTTCTCCTTTGATTTTCAAAAACAAATAGGTCTCAATTGCCTGTATTTGAGTATCTCGTAATTCTCCTTTATTTCGTACGTATTTTACAAGGTTTTTTACACTACAATCTTTTGACTGTAACCACTCAAAAGTTTTATATTTAATTATATTATTCAGCATTATGAGTTCTCTCTATTAACAAATCTTTTACTTCAACATCAAGTATTTCTGCAATTTTATATAGCACTTCAAGTCTTGGCTGTTGTCTATTTTGAACGTAAGAGTTTACCATATTAAAACTCTTTCCAAGTTTCTCAGCCAACCAAGTTTGCTTTATGCCTTTTTCTTCTAATACTTCTTTAATTCTGTTCATTGAATTATATATCAATTTTCAAAAACGTAAAAATAAAAAATATATATTTTACTATCTTATTTTTCAAGATGTTTTTCTCACAAAATATATTATACTGCCTATTCTTAGTGTGGTGGCAAGAAATAGCTCTTTTGGTTTTTTAGGGTTGGGATTTTTGTGTAATAGCAAAAAACCAAATGTGCTATTTTCAGGTTGGGTTTTTAATCCGTTTTTTTTTTCGTTTATTCAAGGCTCTGTCGTTTTTTAGCATTGGGCATAACTCGTTGTTATACCAAATATAAGTAAAATATTCACTTTAACGGCTAAATGAGATTGTTAAAACAATCAATTTGTGCATATACGTACAAGTATATTTGAAAAGCCTGTTACAGGTTTAAGGATATTGGAGGAGTTATACCGTTTATTATTCAATCCCGATAATTATCGGGAGTCATATTTGTTTATCACAAATATGGATTGAATATATAACGGCATTAACCATTCTAAACTTCAAGATATCATTAATGATACGACATCTTGAAGAAGAACTTGGTATTAATTGACATTTTCAACGTACAAGAATATACGTTGAACTATTTTGTCGAATACCGATCTTTATCTTCGAAAAAATCCATTAATTGTGTTCCTTTCTTGAAATTAGCCGAATGTTTAACTCCTGAAGGAATGAAATAACGATCCCCGTTTTTGTATGTTTTAGTAACACCATCGATAGTAAGGTCCATTTCTCCTTCAAAAACGACTCCCCATTGAGCGCCATGCGAATGTTCTGCAACAACACCAATGGGTTCTATTGTAAAAAATACTATCTGATGATCTTTACTCTGAAATAATTTGCCTTGTACTCCTTTAAATGGAATATCTGCATCTGGAAGATTTTGTACCATCTCCGGATATATTGAATCATTAAAGTCTTTCATATCGAAAAAGTTTAGTTATAAAATACAAATATTTATTGGATGTTCTTATTTATAATTCTATTTTCCCTTCCTCTACCAATTTTAATTTTTTACTAATAAGAGCTATTAGCTTGCTTACAGCAGTCATTGCATTTGCAGTTTCAGGATTAATAGTTTTTTGCTGTAAACGAAGCATTAATAAGCCATACAAACCATTAAAACATGCCTCAATTTCATTTTCAACAGTCCCCTTTGACTTATTCATCAATTCTGTAATACCTATTTTTGCTTTATTATAAACTTCAATGTAATCTAATTGATCAGGTGATTTTATTAATTGCAGGTGTAATTCATATAAATCATTTATTGTATTTTGGATAAATTGCAAATGCCCAGATTCTGTTTTATTTTCCTCTTTCATCAAATCAATTAGTCCGGCATACCAATTTGCAATTTCCTTTTTAACAGAATCAGGTTGTTCAAATCTTTCAACAATGTTTTTATTAATTTCGCCGATATCTAATTTATAGGCACGAATTAAGTCTTCTATTTGCCACATATATAATATATACTCAGCAATATTCTCTTGTTTTTTTTGTTTTGCAATTATCATAAATCTTTAAATTTTTCTTTTTAATTCGTCAATTAACCTGCGTTCTCTTTTTGTAGGACGACCAACTCTCTTATCACGTATTTCAAATCCTGTAAATCTTTTTATATCCAGTTTTAGTTTTTCCTCTTCAGGTGTAAAATCTTCGACATAATCTGCTACAACTTTAGCAGACTGCCTTTTACCCAGCAAGCCTTTAACCTTGAACTGAAATATAACAGGAGGGCGTTTAACAAAAATAATTTCTCCAATTTTTATAATACGAGAAGGTTTTACCTGAACATCATCAATTAGTATACGCCCTTTCTTGCAAGCCTCAGAAGCCTGACTTCTTGTTTTAAAAATCCGAACAGCCCACAGCCATTTATCTATACGCAAGTTTTCTTCATGTTCCATAATGAAATGGCAATATGAAATTTAAAAATACTTATGAATGACTAAAATTTTAATTGCCTAAAATACTTGTTAAACATTTTAGGCATTTTAATTTATTTTAGCTCATTTTAAAATTTGTTATTAAACTCATTCATTGTATTAGCAAGTCCAACAGTTCCAAAACTTTGAATTGTTTCAATTGCCAAATCAATTCTTTCAGACAGTTTCTCTTTTTGCTCATCAGTCCAGGGGCTTAAAACATAATGAGCCTGCGCTCCTTTAGGGTAATCATTTCCGATACCAAATCGTAATCGGGCATAGTTCTGATGGCCCAAAGCAAGGTTTATATCCTTTAATCCTTTATGGCCTGCATCGGCTCCTTTAGAGCGTAATCTTAAAGCTCCAAAAGGTAAGGCAACATCATCAACTAAAACCAATAATTTTTCCGTATGAAGTTTTTCTTTTTGTAACCAGTAGTTTACAGCTTTACCACTCAAATTCATAAATGTGGTTGGCTTAATAAGGACAAAAGTTCTTCCCTTGTATTTATATTCAGCACGAAAAGCATAACGTCGGTCATGAAAAGAAATATTGGATGCATTAGCTAATGCATCCAATATTTTAAAACCAATATTATGTCGAGTATTTATATACTCACTTCCAATATTTCCTAAACCGACAATAAGGTATTTCATCTGTTTAAAATTTTTTGTTTTTAAACATTACAAAAAATTTATAATACATTCAGGAATTCGCACAAACTTATTTTAATAATTTCGGTTGGAATGCTATTATTAAAAAAGTTTATGCTCATTTCAAACCAATTATCTGTTTAATTTATAATATAAAAGTTCTATTTAGCAGCTTTTTCTGCAGGAGCGGCATCTCTACCTTCTGTAGCAGCAGCTTCCCCTTTAGTACCTTCAGCTCCTTCTTCTCCTTCAGCTCCTTCTTCTCCTTCAGCTCCTTCTTCTCCTTCTTCTTCTTCAACTTCTTCAACTACTACAGCACGAGCAGTTTTAACAATTACTAAAACAGCGTTTTCAGGCTCTAGTAATTCAAGTCCATCAATTTTAAGTTCAGCAACCTTTATCGATTGTCCAATTGCCAAATCACTAATATCAACTTTTATTTCATCAGGTAAAACGCTTGCTAATCCGCTCACTTTAATCTTTCTCATCTTTTGAACTAATCTGCCACCATTTAAAACACCTATTGCAGATCCTTCTAATATAACCGGCATTTTAATCCAAACAGGTACTTTTTCATCAACCTGGAAAAAATCTGCATGAATAATTTTATCACTTACCGGATGAAACTGAATATCTCGTAAAACTGTTTGATATATTTTACCATCAATATCAATATTTACAAGATATGCATTTGGTGTATAAACTATTTTTTTAAAAGAATTCTCATGAGTATGAAAATGAACATTTTTCCCGTTACCATACAGTACACAAGGGATCTGATCTTGTTTTCTTAAACTTTTAGAAGTTGTTTTTCCTACTGTTTCTCTTAAACTACCTTTTACTTCAACTGATTTCATTTCTTTTTTAATTACGTGCTACTCAGAATAATCCAAAAAATTTCAAAAGCTTCTTATTCCCCATCACACTTTTTTACAATATGCTTTAATATTTTGGTGTGCAAATATATATTTTTAAACTATAAAATTCGAACTTATCGACTGATAATTATATACTTTGTTAATTACATCTGCAAAAACATCTGCTATAGAAAGAACTTTTATCTTATCTGATATAGGTTTTATTGGTAATGAATCTGTAACAACAACTTCTGTTATTTTTGAATCATTAATCCTTTCGTATGCAGGACCTGATAAAACTGCATGTGTAGCAATAACCCTAACACTTAAAGCTCCTGTATCCATCATCATATCAGCTGCTTTAGTAATAGTACCAGCTGTATCAATCATATCATCAAGAATAACCACATTTTTACCTTCAACATCACCTATAACTGTAAGCTCACCAATAACATTTGCTTTTTTTCTTGATTTATGACAAATCACCATTGGTGTTTCTAAAAATTTCGAGTATGCATTTGCTCTTTTTGTTCCACCCATATCAGGAGCTGCAATAACCAAATTCTCAATATTTAAGCTCTTAATATACGGAACAAAGATTGCTGATGCATAAAGATGATCAACAGGTACATCAAAAAATCCCTGAATCTGGTCGGCATGTAAATCCAATGTCATTATGCGATCAACTCCGGCAGCAGTAAGCAAATTAGCAACTAATTTAGCCCCAATTGAAACTCGTGGTTTATCTTTCCTATCCTGACGTGCAAAACCAAAATATGGCATTACTGCAACAACTTTATATGCTGATGCTCGTTTTGCTGCATCAATCATAAACAAGAGCTCCATTAAATTATCTGCCGGAGGAAATGTAGATTGAATAATAAAAACATAGGAACCACGAACTGTTTCTTCGTAAGAAGTTTGGAATTCACCATCACTAAATTCAATAAATGCAGTACTGCCTAATTCAATACCATACTCCTTTGCAATTTTTTCTGCAATATAACGAGACTTCGTTCCTGAAAAAAGCTTAATTGGAGGCTGAACACTCATTGTTTCTAATTTTCAATATTTATAATTCTTTTTGGATTTGCAAAGTTAAAAATATCATTCTATTTTTCATTGTCTTTGCAATGAAATTTGCCGAATGAATTTAATATTTCACCGTATCATTTATTCTACTAATATAATCAAGGATTTCTATCTTCCCTTTTTTTTGCTCGGCAGATGTCACAAATATGTCAGGTAATGCTTCCCACTCTTTTAACATTTCCTTTTTATAATTTTTAATATTTTTATTGACAGCCGAACTCGAAAGCTTGTCTGCTTTAGTAAAAACCATTGCAAAAGGAATTTGTTTTTCTCCTAGCCAACGCATAAAACCTAAATCGTTTTTTTGTGGTTCATGCCTTGAATCTAACAAAACAAAAAGACACATCAGGTTTTCCCTGTTTAAAGCATACTCATTTATAAGCTTATTAAAATCTTTGCGCATTGATTTTGCTACTTTGGCATATCCATAGCCAGGAAGGTCAACTAAATACCAACTATCATTTATTATAAACTGATTTATTAATTGTGTTTTACCAGGGCTTCGCGAAGTTTTAGCAAGCTTTTTCTTTTCAAATAACATATTAATCAGTGAAGATTTTCCAACATTTGATCTGCCAACAAATGCATGTTCCGGCACTTGTGTTTTTGGGCAATCTTTATAACTCACATAACTTGAAACAAATTCTGCTGATTTTATTTCCATTATAAAATAATTTTTTAGGGGTGTTTACTTATTTGCAACAATTATTGTACTATAAGACAAATGCTCACTTTGAACAACCCTCTCCATTATTTTGTGAAATATTGTTTGCTTGTAAATAGATCTATTTATTCTAAACGAGAATTCATCTAAGTAAC
>JAUWQL010000059.1 GCA_030611105.1 Bacteroidales bacterium | reverse complement strand
AAGATTATAGGGATCAACAATTCCTTTATTGTATAAGACTTCCGGGAAAATAATGTCTGGCAAACCGATATTACGCAACCAAACTTCGCTGTAAAATTTCGAATTACCGGTAATTTTCTTGCTAAGTTTCAGCGTTAAACGATTTTCGTTCCAGGCCCAATCATTTGGTGATTCAAGTAAAAAACGCTGGTCGGTTAATAATTTACCTGATATTTTTAAATTGCCTTCCTGTGCTTTTGTGATATTTGTGCTGATTAAAAGCACTGTTATCAACATAAAAATTAAATTTACTCGTTTCATGATTTATGATTTTATATTTTTGGAAATTGTATTTTTTATTGTTTTTGTTATTAATTCATAATTTTGGAATGCTATCAGGGCTATTTGATGCCCTTCTTTTAAAAATTCTTTTATTGCTTTAGACGAACTTGTTTTATCAAATTTTGTGGGATGTTTTAATCCATCTAACATCACATATTTAATTCGTTTGCCTTCGGATTGATAGTAAAGATTAATAAGTGTTTCTACTCCAAATCTTGAATGTTTCATTTTATCCATAATTGGCAAAATATCTTTTTTTAGAAAAGCTCTTTCTCCCGTGAAAGATTTAAAAGGATTGTATTTATAGTTTATCAGAGTTTCAGTTGCCTGGCCTAATACCATATCTGCTTCATTTTCAATAACAGGTATTAATAAATGCCAGAAATGTTCATCTTTCAAATTCGATAAGTCGGCATCAATAAACACGATTATTTCACCGTCAGCATTCTCAATACCGGTTGCCATTGCAAAGCCTTTTCCTTTGTTTTCGGGCAAAGCAATATATTTGAAATCATAATATTTGCGTATTTCTTTTAATATTTCATCTGTTTTATCCGTTGAACCATCGTTTACAATAATTACTTCATCAAAAAAATAACCTAAAGCGGTTATTGCTACGTTTTTTATTGTGTCCTGTTCGTTGTAGGCACATATTATTGCTGTTGTTCTCATGAATCAATAGTTTTGAAATTATTAATTGCTTTTTTTGTTGCACTTCTACCTGCTTCAATTATTTTTTCTGATTTATAAAAATCATAAGTTCCAAACGAATCTCTTGAAATATTTATCAAAATATCAGGTTGATATTTTTCGAGAGTCATTAAAGATATCTGATGAAGCATTAAACCCATTGTTTTATTTAATAAACTGAAATAACCAAGTTTATCAGTTTCATGTTTTGGAATAAAATAATTGAGTTTATTTATTACTGTATTTATATATTTTGAATATCTTTTTTCTTCGTGATTATTATTTTCCGGTAATGGTGGTTTATTATTTGGAACACGTGCATTTACATTAACTACTACTAAAATATCATCATCAACTCTTTTAATCCTGTTGATTGGAATCGGGTTTAAAACTCCTCCATCGACTATATAGGACTCATCTTTAACAAAAGGTGTAAATACTGTAGGTATTGATATGGAAGCTCTAATAGCATCGTACAAACTACCACTGTTAAAAACAACATCTTTATCATTGCTTATATCGGTAGCAACAGCAACAAAAGGAATTGATAAATCTTCAATATTCCTATCAGGAATCATTCTTTTCATTTCCCTTAGTATTTTATCACCTTTCATAATACCATTCTTACTAAATGTAAAATCGATAAGGTTAAAAACATCCATTTTGTCCAAAGAACACATCCATTCTTTATAAACATCAAGTTTACCTGTAGCGTACATTCCTCCCACTAAAGCACCCATAGATGTTCCTGCAATTGATTTAATTTCAAAACCTTGTTTTTCAAGTTCTTCAATAGCTCCAATATGTGCAACACCGCGTGCACCGCCACTTGACAATACTAATGATACTGGTTGTTTCATGTGCTTATATTGTTATAATTGATTGATGTTCAGTTATTTATATTTTTTAAAATCCATAATCAGAAATTGGAAATTAGAAATTTGGGGTGTATATAGAAAATTTGGTTTCTTCCCAATTTCATCCCGAAAATTTTCGGGACAAGTTTCAAGTTTCACTATAATCATTCCCTTGTGTGTCCAAATTAAATCTAAATCTAATATCTAAAATTGCTATTGTCTTTGGTCGTGGACGTTTCATGTGTTTATATTTTTGTAGTTAACTCATAGTCTGTTATTTATAAATATCGAATAATGAATACAGAATATTAAAGCTTTGGGGGAGAATTGATCGTAGATTTCCTGGAAGAACAAAACCGTTCAATTCACTCCCCTAAAGCTTACTTATTATTGTTTTAATTTTCTTACAGTAAATTCTTCATCTGAAAGACCCTGATCATATTTTACATCCGACATAATCATTTTTGTTTTATGCTTCTTTTTAAGGTTAGTCATTTCTATTTCTTCAGCATTCCAATATTTTCCAATTTTCTTGAATTTGTATATAGCATCTTTTGTTTTCTTATTTCCTTTATCGTAATATTCCATGGTTACAGGATAATAATTGGTTTTATGAACTTTAACTATTAATTTGGAATATGCTGATTTAGGAGACATTGGCTTTAATTCCAGAACATAAACATCGTCTTCTGTTTTAACCAGCTTGGGAGTGTATTTTTCGGAATATGGTTTTGATTCCATGTCGTCGTACGAAAAATCTGTACCGGCAAAGTTTTGACTTTTTACCGATGATGATATTCTACGTTCTTTACCAAATGCAGGCATATACAGATACATAACATCGTTTGGTAATGATAAAACTGCAATTCCTGCTTGCGATGACGGAGCTGTAAAACGGAAGATACGTTTGTCGTTTCCTTTCTGAATAATATTTGCCTCTCGTGTTTTTTCTTTTCCTGTTTTATCAATTAATACAATTTTTGTTTTCCCTGTCATATCTTTGGGAGAATACATTACATCGTCCATTTTCTTTAAAATGGTATTTGCATCTTGTGCATTTGCAGAAAATAGCCCTGCTAGTATTATGAATGCACTCATAATTGTGTGAATTTTTAATTTTTTCATAGAACTGCTTTTTTAATGATTAATTTATGATTTATGATTTTTTCTTGTCTTCTATAGTATAGAATTAATATTACAGGCAATAATGTTAAAGCTCCCAATCCAGAACCAATCATACTCATAGCTACGAGTATTCCAAAATTCTGTAAGGGAACCATTTCAGAAAATACCAGAACTAAAAACCCTGCTGCAACTGATAATACATTTACTACTATTGCCTTTCCGCTTATCATTATAGTTTCTTCCATAGCCTTGCCCAAATCCTTTGTTTTTTTGTGAACATGACTAAAGTGAGTAATAATATGAATGGAGTAATCGATACCAATACCCAAGGCAACACTTGCAACAAGTACAGTTGCTATATCTAAAGGAATGCCTGTTACACCCATAAATCCGAAAAGTATAGTTATTGTAGCAATAATTGGAATAGCTGCAAACACCCCTTTCATTGGTGAACGCAAAATCACACCTACAATTAGCAAAACCATAAATATCGCAATTACCAAACTGCTCATCTGGCTATCAATAAGGCTTTTATCTAACTGAGAATATACTGATGGCATTCCTGTAACCTCAATTCTGCATTCTTCAGTCGAGTTCTCGGTAACAAAATCATCCATGTAAACAACAAAATCATTTAATACCTTGCTATCTGTTGAAGCAAATTTTGATTGTATTATTGCTTTGTCAAGTTCATATGAAACCAATTGAGGCATAATATCCTGACCATCCAATAAAAACCAAAGGTTTTCAATTTTTGCCCTATCATCAGGGATTTTCTTTCCTTCGCCCATTACATCATTCATTTCTTCTACAAGATCGGCAACTGATTGTGTACCATCAATTGCTGAGAATTCTTTCATGTAATTCTCCGTTTTAATCATCATTTGTAATACATCGGGACTTTGAACATCACCATTAAATACAACAAAAACAGGTTGTGAACCGCCAAATTTTTCTTGCATGATATCTTCAGTTACTCTGGTAGGATTTCCTTTTTTAAAGTATTCTGCCATATTTACTTCTCTTTGGATAGAAAAAATACCTCCGATACTTACAAGCATTATTATTCCCCAAAAAGATAAAATATATTTTGGATGATTATGCAGTAAATTATTTAATGGTGAGAGAATTATATCATTTAAAAAGCTGTGTTTATTTTTACCATTACGTTCCATTCTTTTTGCACTTTTATACATTGAAAGTGCTGAAATTACCGCAGGAACAAAGAATATTGAAAGAAGCAATGCAAAGATTACTCCTAAAGCAGTAAATACACCGAAATCACGTATTATTTCAAGATATGCACCAAAAACAAACGACACAAAACCAATTATTGTGGTTAACGCAGCTAAAATTACCGGAACGGTAATATATGTTAATGCTTTAATTAATGCTTTTTTGCGGTCTTCATCAAAAGTAACATTGATTCGGTTTATCACATGAATAGTATAAGCACTACCCACCGCAAGTAATATGATAGGTGTAATATTTGAAATCATTGATAATTCATAACCAAATAATACGATAGCACCAAGCACCCATATTACCGACAAAGCTGCTGTTAGCATCGGCATTATTACACCTCTAGTTGACCGAAATGCAAGAAAAAGAATAAAAGTTATCAGAAAAAAAGTGATTGGTATAAGCCGTATAATATCGGCAACAATTAAATCTGCAATATCATTCATCATAAATGGAAGACCACCGAAATATAATTTTGCAGGGATATCAAGTTTAGTTATCTTTTCTTTAATATCTCTTGCAACTGCTTGTTTATCTGCTTCGTCAAGTAAAGTAAACAAGATTAAGGTAGAGGTTCCGTCTTCCGAAACAAGAGTCCCTTTATACATGTCTTTTGACATAACTCTTTCTTTTAAACTGTCCAGTTCACCTTGCGTATCCGGCAAATCGTATTCGTCAAGTAATGTACCTATTTCTATTCCCCAGTCGCTCCCTTTTATATCAAGTACGTTGGTAAGGCTTGTTACAGTTGAAATTCCATCTGATACTCTCAAAGTGTCAGTAATCTGTTTTACATATTCAATAACTTCTTTTTTGAAAACATCATCAGTTTCAATAATAATCATTCCCATGTCATTGCCACCAAACTCTTTGCCTATGTTTTTATATAGAAGTGCAGCAGGGTCATCGTCTGGTAATGAACTTACTATGTCCGAATCAATTTTTAGGTCTTTAATTTGGTAACCAAGAAAAGTTGTCAATCCAACAACGATAATTATTATCAACCATTTAAATTTTATTATTCCTTTTGCTAATTTGTTCATATTTAATAATTTAATTAATTTGTATTTTAATATTTAGTTTTTCAATTTCTTCAATTAGTTCATTTACCGATTTTGTGTAAAACATACTATCACTTGCAGTAATTCTTAGTTTGTCTTCTATAGCCATAACCAACTCTGCTATATCAAGGTTGTCAAAACAGAGTTCTTTAAACGTAGATGTCAAATCAATTTTTGATAACTCTATATCTGCCAATTCACTTATTATTCTTATTACAAACTCTTTCATCTTGTACTTTATTAGTTTTTAGTCAGTTTAATAAAAAAATTAATTAAACCTGTTATCTGTAGCAAAATTCTCCGGATATTTTGCATTTACATCTTTATACATTTTATTTATTTCAGTCATTGTTGTTTTTATATTATTGTTTTTTGTAATTACACCTTTTATACCTAATTCCTTTTTCTTGTAATCTATATAACCAACTACAATCGGGATATTAGCTTTTATTGCTATATAGTAACATCCCTTTTTCCAATGAGTAGTTTTAGCTAATTGTCCTTCCGGTGATAATATTATATGTAAGTCTTTGTTATTATTATATAATTCGACAATCTGATTAATATATTCTTTATTTTTATATACTGGTATAGAACCAAAAGCTTTAAAAAAATAATTTAACGGAAATTTAAAAAACTCTTTTTTTGATAAGAATTTGTAATTAATATTCATCTGCATTAAGAATAACTTTCCGTAAAAGCCATCCCAATAACTTGTATGTGGAGCAAATATGACAACGCTCTTTTTAATATCAGGAAACTCACTCTTAATTTCCCAGCCAAGTAATTCCAATAAATATTGAGATAATTCTTTCATTTTTGTCTTAAGTATTTATATCTATAATGTTTAGTAATCAGTTTATAGCAAAATAAAATATCAAAATGGCGAATCCTGTTCTTTTGCCATTTCATGTAAAATTATCCTATCGGTTATGCCCGGGAAATTTTTATGTAACCAAACCACAAGCTTACCTTGTGGAGTTAAAATTAAATCGCGTTCTCGTTTTAAAGTTGCTTTTGTAATAATTTGGGCTACTTTTTCAGCTGACATCATTTCTTCTTCATTTCTGGGGGTTTCTTTTTGAGCCTGACCGTTTTTATCAAGTGCCATATTTCTTATATTCGAACTTGTAAATCCGGGGTGTACAATCAAAACATTCAGTCCTTTTTTAATATTTTCAAGTCGTAATGTATTAAGGAAACCTTCCATTGCATGTTTTGATGCACTGTAACCTGTACGACCGGGCAAAGGAGTAAGTCCTGAGATTGAAGAAATACCAATTACAGTTCCTTTTTGTTCCAGCAAATATGGTAAAGCAAATTTTGTACAGTAAACAGCACCGTAAAAATTTGTATCCATTAACTCTTTAATAACGGACAAATCTAAATCCTCAAATACAGCTCTCATTGAAATCCCTGCATTATTGATTAATACATCTATTTTCCCATATTCTTCAATGGTCTTATCAATTAATTTTTTGCAGTCATTAATATTTTTGACATCTGTTTTTATAGATATTGCTTCACCTCCCTGTTTTTTAATTTTTTCTTCAACTTTTTTTAATTCGTCTATTCTTCTGGCAGCAAGAATAACTTTTGCTCCATTATCAGCAAATTCAAAAGCACATGCTTTACCTATACCCGAAGAGGCTCCGGTTATTATAACAACCTTATCAAAGAATTTATGTTTGTTCTTAATTATAGTTTCACGTCTTTTTATTTTAGGCATCAGAATATTGTATTTCTTTAATAAATCTTTATTAATATATGTATTACTAAAAAGTTTACTGAATTTGTTCATTGTTATAATTCTTTAATATAACACCTGGTTCTTTTGTGTTGTCTATATTCAAGCTTATTCCACAAATTATTAACTTTCATATTATTTTCGAGTTCTCGTGTTGATTCAAGATTAGTAATTCCGTTTTTAACAAAAGCACTGGAAATATCATTAAAAATAATACCATTAACGCCTTTGCTCTGATAATCCTTTTGTACTGCAATAAGTAATGTGTCGATTGTATCATTTTTCCGTAAAGCATACATAATACGGATAAAACCAAATGGAAACAGTTTGCCTTTTGATTTTTGCTGCGCTTTTGCAAGAGACGGTATAGTTATTCCGAATGCAATTACTTCATCTGTCGCATTCAATATAATTGATACATATTCGGGTCTGAGAATTGAGATAAATTGTTTTTTAAGTTGTTCTATTTGTCTTTTTGTTAATTCCGAAAAAGCATAAATGTCTTTATATTCTTCATTTAAAAGCCGGAACAAGTCATCAGAATATTTCAATACATCTTTTTTCTTTTTGAGTTTAGCACTATGAAGTTTATATCGTTTTTTTATTAATTCAGCTCCTTTTGTAAATTTTTCAGGTACAGATTTCGGTACTTTAACATTATATTCAATCCAATCTACATCTTTTTTATAACCAAATTCCTCAATTAATTTCTGATAGTACGGAAAATTATAATGAGCAAAAGAAGTTGGCATTTCATCAAAACCTTCAATAAGAACACCTGATGCATCGAATGAAGTAAACCCGATAGGACCATGTATCGTATTCATATTTTCATTTATTGCCCACTTTTCAACTGCTTGTAGTAATAACATTAATACCGATAAATCATCTACAAAGTCTAACCATCCAAATCTTGCATATTTAATATTGTGCTTCTCATTATATTTGTTATTGATAATCCCTGCTATTCTTCCAACAATTACTCCATTTCTGATTACTACCCAATATTTAGCTCTGCAAAATTCAAATGCAGAATTTTTATCAAAAGTAAGAGTTTGCAACTCTTTTGTATGAATAGCCGGGATATAAAACTTATTACCCGAATACAATCTATCGGGAAATTTGACAAATTCCTTTATTTCTTTTTTTGTTGATATTTCTTTAATTGTCAAACTCATTATCTTTTATTAGTTAGTCTAATATCGTTTTTTAGTCGGTTGGTATAAAAAAAATTATTTCATCAAAACATAAAACAAGTACTCAAATTCTCGTGTCAAAAATTTGTTATATGTAGGAGTTCCTTCAGTTGCCGCAAAATTTTTACCTAAACCATGCAAAAATTTTGGTACCATCTTGTGTATTAAATGTTCTCTTTCGCTTGTTGATAGTTTTAATGCTTCTAAAACATTTGTTGTAATTTTTTCATCTTTTAAAAAAATGAAATTTGAATTTTTCAATTGTGTATTTAATTTTTCAAGTTCAGTTTCATGCCTAAAATCAGCAAAAAGAAAAACTCCGCCAGGTTTTAAAACACGATACACTTCATCTAAGAATTTATCCATTTGAGAATAGCGGTGCGAAGACTCAACATTTATTACTATATCAAAAGCATTATCCTTAAAGCTTAAGTCTTGTGCATTTGCCTGTAAAAATTTAATTCTTTCATTTGAATAATGTTTTTTGCAAAACTCAATTGCTTTTTTGTTCAAATCAATCCCGGTTGCTGAACTTGGTAACAAATAACTATATATATATGATAAACCACCACCACGTCCGCAACCTACTTCTAAAACATCTTTCTCCTCAATATCTACTCCTGTTGCAACTAAATTATAAAGTTGCACTGAGTATCTGTTTTTTTCATCATTTTTATCAAGTTTTATTTTATGATTATCTTTCGAATAACCATAATTCATAAAAATAACTTCGGCGTTTTTATCAACTGTACTCACATACCAGTACCAAATTCTGAAAAAAACATTTTTTAATTTTTCTTTCATATTTATAAAATTATTTTTTTACCAACATAGCTCCACTCGAGTATCCGCCACCAAATACTGTAAATGCAACCAAATCTTCTTTTTTAAATTTGTTTTGATTTTGGGAAAATGTAATAGGAGTACTCGCACATCCGGTATTTCCTAATTTATCTATATTTACTAAAACCTTTTCTTTGTTAACTTTTAGTTGCTTTCCGACATTTTCAATAATTCTGATATTCGCCTGATGCGGAATTACATAATTTATGTCATCAATTGATAGATTGTTTCGATTAAGAATATCAATTATAGACTCTGTCATATATTTATTTGCATTAATAAAAACATCTTTACCATAAGGCATTTTTATTCCACCGTTTATAGGACGTAAAAAAACACCATTCACAGATTTTCCAATATTTCCCAATCCCTTTGTTATTACGTCAACAATTTGGTAATCTTTTTCAGATAGTTGTTCCTTCGATATAAAAACAGCCGCGGATCCGTCACCCCATAAATACCCCGCTTGCATATCTTTTTCGTCGTGATACGCTGTATTATGTTCAGATGCAACAATGAGTGCTTTGTTTGCCTTGTTTATTGCAAAATACCCTTCAATAATTTCAATGGCATTAATAAAGGATGAACAAGCAGCTGAAATAGAAATTGCTTTAGCATCAGAAATATTAAATTCATTTTGAACTGAATGAGCAAGAGTGCCTACTGTATCATAGGGTGTATAAGTTGCTCCAATTATTAAATCAATATCTTTAATTGAATATGGTAATTGTTTCAAAGCTACCTTCACAGCTTCATTCGCCATTGTATTTGTGTTTTCTTTTGGAAGTGCTTTTCTTCTTTCTTGTATCCCTGTTCTACTTAATATCCATTCTTCGGATAATCCATTTACTTTTTTAAAATAATCATTTCTAATTATCTGTTTTGGTATGTAATGTGAAATTGAATTTATATACATGCTGTAATATTTATTGTGCAAATTGTGTTTAATAGTCAGTCTTGTTTAAAAAAATTACTCTATTGTTTCAAGAACAAATTGTTCCGGGCATTTTCCTGATACACCTTTATACATATTATTTATTTGTTTTATTACTGACTCATAATTTTTTGTATCATAAATTACACCTTTTACACCCATTTCTTTTTTCTCATAATCGAGGTAAGCAACTACAATAGGGACTTTTGCTTTTACGGCCATGTAATAAAATCCTTTATTCCAATTTATCACCTTTTTAATCCAACCCTCTGGTGATATTACTATATGTAATTCATCAGTGCTATTTAATAAATCAACAACCTGATAAATTGCATTTTTACCTTTAACACCTCTAACTGGAATAGATCCGAATTTTTTCATAATTAAATTCATGGGGAAAAAGAAAAGTTCTTTTTTTGATAGGAATTTATATTTAACTCCTAATTCAGTAATGCCTAATTTCCCATAAAGCGCATCAATATGAGCTGTATGAGGTGCAAATATTGTTATTGATTTTTTTATATGTGGAAAATTGCCTTTAATTTCCCATCCTAACTCTTTTAATATTTTTCCTGATATTGTTTTCATTATCTATGTTCGTTTTGTACTATAATTGTGTTATAGTCAGTTTTGATCAAAAAAAATTATTTCGATAATCCTTTTATTAATATTCCTGATAAATCATCAAAATAAGGCGAATATTTTTCATACTTTCCTTGTAGAAAAAAAGGTATTTCAAGTCCTTTTAATACCATAATAAATACGTCAATCAAAACATCAATATCTTCAACAATTGCAAATTCCTCATTGTCAACACCTTGCAGTATTATCTTTTTAATATTATTTTTCTCCCACAAATCCAGACCTGCACGTAAATCGTCAATAAAATCAAAGTGCTCATAAAAATCTGCTTTAATTGTCTCATGGTAGCTTGCTGCATTATTTAAAATCTCCATTCTTTTTATTAAGTAAAGTTTTATCTTTTCGGCAGCACTTAATTTATTATCATTTATTACAACAGATAAAATGTTTTCGAGATTATATATTTCCTTTGCAACAACTTCTCTAAACAAATCTTCTTTACTTGCAAAATGATAATATAAAGAACCCTTTGCTTTTCTGGCTATTTTAGCAATTTCGTCCATCGAAGTTTTATGAAACCCAAATCGGCTGAACAATTTTTCAGCTACTGCTAAAATCTTATTTTTTGTATCGTCTATTTTCATAATAACCGTTTTGACTATTTTCGTTTTTCAGTACAAAGATATACACTAGTTTTTATACTGTCAAATTTTTTAATAAATTTTAACTTTTTGCAGTGAAGGAAAATTTGTGATTTGTTTATATCCGCTTATATTTCCAGTTTCCAAACTTTAAATACAAATAAGATAAGAGACCAATTATCAGACCGTAGATTATTTCTACACACCAAACCCATTCAACTCTGGAATTTTCAAGATTGACAAGCAAATATGTTATCAAAATATAAAGAACAATAACAATAGTTTCAATTGTGAATGAAATCTTTGTCATACCGGTACCAGAAACACCACTAAAAAGAACAAAACCGATTGTTAAAAATATAGCTGCTATACTAACTACGTAAAGTGAGGGTAACGCATCTTGAATAAGTATTGTATTATTGGTATATATTGATAAAACTTTTTCAGGGATAGTAAGATTTATTAAAACCAATCCTGTTACACCTAAAATACAAAGCTTTAAAATCTTAATAACAACAGGAATAACTTCACTGGTTCTTTCGCGTCCAATAAGAAAACTTACCAGTGTGTTTGTTGCCGAAGTAAATCCCCAAATCGGAATCAGCATAACAACATAAATGCTTCTAATAACATTTGAAATAGCAAGTGAATGTTCTCCCATTTTCTCTACAAATAAAAAAAAGAAAAACCAACCAGTGAATGAAATAAAGTTTTGCATCATCATTGGCAATGCAACAGTCAATATTCGTTTTAAAAGTGCAAAATTGAATTTTTCGAACTTGAATAATCCAAAGTACTTTGTATCAATAAATTTTACAGTATAAAAAATAAAGAAAATACATGCTGCTATTTCAGCAATAACCGATGCAATAGCAGCACCGGCAATTCCATATTTAGCAAATCCAAGGTTTCCAAAAATCAGAGCATAATCAAAAAACACATTGGTAAATGCCATAAAAATTGTTGTCCAGGTTATTACTTTAGTTCTGGCTATTCCAATATAAAACGCTCTAAATCCAAAGTTTATACAAGCAAACAGTAATCCGAGTATTCTATATTTTAAATATTCCTGTGTAGCAACTTTAACTTGTTCCGACTCCAGAACTTTATCAAAAATGAATGGCATTGCGCTTCTCATTGCAACAACTAATATTATAGCAAGTAAAATCAGGAAGTAATGAGAATGCTCAATTATAATACCTATTTCATTGTGTTTATTTTCACCATACCTTCGGGCAACAATAATTTGGGTACCTATAGAAAATCCAAACCCGAGCATTATTAAAGTAAGATAAAAAACACCTCCAATAGCAGCAGCACCAAGTTCAACTTCCCCTACCCTGCCTAAAAATGCAGTATCAGTAACACTAATAATATTTTGCACAATGCTGCCAAGTATAATTGGATAAGCTATCTTCCAGATTCCTTTATATGTTACCGAGGTTTTTAATACCATTTTAAAATTAAAATAAGCAACAAAATTAAATCAAATTTAGGAACTAATTATAGACAGGCTCAATTAATCATGATAATTGAATGATTTATCAAATAAAAGTAAGTGTTGAACAAAATATATAGTCAATCATTAAATGCAATGCATTAATCTTTGTATATTTGATATTTGGTTAATCTTAATATTAATTAGCATTACAAGCACATAACATAATTATTTTATGTTGAGTAAATTAGTAAAAATCCAACAACTTTTTATATTTATACTAGCAAGTATCGTAATTATATCCTGTAAACCATCTTCAGATAAACAGGAAAACGAGGAAAGGATCCCGTTAAGAGAAATTGATACATCTACTGTTTTACTTAAAATTAATAATACACTGTTTACGCTACCTTCACCATATCAGGCAACTTATTCTATCAAAAACAGTAACATTGCATTTAAAAAGTCGTTATTAAATCCTCCGGATAATGTTTCAAATTATACTACAAATTTCAAGCAAGCAATAAATGTGGGAATTTATGGCACAGACTTAGGGTATTTAAATATTTACGATCAGATTCCTGATGTAATTTCCTATTTTACTGTTATAAAAAAATTGAGTCAAGAACTTGGAATTCACAATGCTATACAAGTCGACATTATAGATAAAATTGAGAGAAACATTGATAATCAGGATTCATTATTATATTATTTAACCGGAACTTACAGACAATTCGACTCCTATTTAAAAACAAATAACCGAAAAGATATTGGTGTACTAATTATTACTGGCGGTTGGATTGAGAGTTTATATATACTTTCGCATGCCGCAGTTGAAAGTAAAAACAGGCAAATAATAAATCGTTTGGGAGAGCAAAAACATCCCTTAGATAATTTAATTGAAATTTTATCTCCATATTATTATAAATCAAAAGATTTTTCTTTGTTAATTGATGATTTAGTTGACCTTGCCTATGAATTTGACGGAATAATTTATAGTTACACATACGAAAAACCGGAAATTCATCCCGAGAAAAAACATACATTGGTGAATAGTACATCAAATGTTATAATATCAGAATATCATTTAAAGACTATCGCTAATAAAATTTCATCTGTCAGGAATAAAATCATTTACTAATTTGATTTTTTATGAAATCTAAATTCGCAAAATACCTGGTGCTTTTCATTATTAGTTTATACACGAATAATATAATAGCTCAAGATAATTCTATAAAAAATTGCGCTGATATTCTTACATCAGGATTTGTATCGGACGGGCAGGAATATATAGCCAAGTTAGATGAAAATAACAGAGCCAAATTTTATACTACTTTTTATGGAGGAAGCCAGTATCGTATCATTTCTTGTAGCGATATAGAAAATTATCCTTTAATATTATCAGTATTTGATACCGAAAAGAACCTATTATTTTGTAATAAAAATTACGATTACACTCCTTTCTGGGATTTCACATTTACATCAACCATAGATTGCATTATTGAGCTTGAGTTTGACACTGAAACTCTTTTAAAAGATGAAGTAATGTTGTTAATTGGTTTTAAAGAAAAATAATCGTATTTTCGTGTATATCAACATTCTCGTTAGTTATAAATAGAAGCATATGAGTGAGCAAATTCTAAAAGCTTTAATGCAACTTTTTGCGATTATAGCACATCCGACAAGCGATGCAAAAGATCGAAAGTCAATTGTTGAATCATTTTTAAAAAGGCAATTAAATCAGGAAACTGTAAAAATTTACTTAAAAGTTTTTACAGATTATTATTCCGTACACCAGGAAAAACTTAGCGAAAAGAGTAAACGTAAAAAGCGATTCTCTTCAAGCTCTGTTCGAGTGCTTAAAATTTGCACCCAAATAAACGAAGAACTAACTCAGAGACAAAAAAATGTAGTACTTGTACAGCTTCTTGAATTTGTAAAATCAGGTGGCGCAATTACTGAGCAAGAAATGGAATTTGTTACTACAGTTGCCGATAGTTTTTTTATTGAACAAGAGGAATACAAAGAGATTGAGGATTTTGTATTTTTTGGCACTGACAAGCTTCCTGATACTAAAAAGCTTTTAATAATTGATAATAACGAAAGCTTTGAGCATGAGAATATATTCCACATGACAAATACTTTACTGGAAGGACAGTTCAGAGTTCTTGAAGTAGCATCTGCAAATATGTATTATATAAAATACATGGGCAAAAGCGAACTATATTTAAACGGGCAGTTGCTTGAGGAAGAGAAAGTATACGTTTTAAATAACGGCGCTTCGATCAGAAACCCAAAAATAAAATCTATTTATTACGGCGATATTATTAGTCAATATAATGTTGATAGAATAAAATCAAGAATTGTATTTGATATAAGAGAAATTGGGTACAAGTTTAAATCCGGAGCTATTGGTTTACAAACTATGAGCTTTACGGAAGAATCCGGCAAACTTATAGGAATTATGGGAGCTAGTGGTGCCGGAAAATCTACTTTACTCAATGTTTTAAATGGGAGTTCAGCTCCTACTTCCGGGAGTGTTTTTATAAACGGAATCAATATACATACTGAAAAAGATAAAATAGCAGGTTTAATCGGTCATGTTTCTCAAGATGATCTTCTTATTGAAGAACTTACGGTATATCAAAATCTATACTATAATGCAAAACTCTGCTTTGATAATTATACTGAAGAAGAATTACAAAAAATAGTTCTTGAGGTTTTAGAAAATCTTGGACTATATGAAATTAGAGATATACAAGTTGGCAGCCCGTTAAATAAGAAAATAAGTGGTGGACAAAGAAAAAGATTAAATATTGCATTAGAATTAATACGTGAACCTGCGGTTTTGTTTCTTGATGAACCCACATCCGGTTTATCGTCGCGCGATTCAGAAAATATCTTAGATTTACTTAAAGAATTAACATTAAAAGGAAAATTAGTAATTGTTGTAATTCATCAACCATCGTCAGATATTTTTAAAATGTTTGACAAGCTTATAATCCTTGATGTTGGAGGATATTTAATTTATAATGGTGATCCAATTGATTCTATTATATATTTTAAATCGAGTATGCAACATGCTAATTGGAATGAAAGTGAATGTCATTGTTGTGGTAATGTAAATTCAGAACAATTATTCAATATCATTGAGACAGAGGTACTTGATGAATATGGAAATTTTACAAATGACAGGAAAATATCTCCTCTTGAGTGGAGAGAAAACTTTGATACACACAAAGACAAAGACGAAGTTGATCCAAATTCAAAACTTTCTTCACCGGACCAAACTTTACCTGAAATCTCATTCAAAACACCAAATAAGTTTAAACAATTTCTTGTTTTTGTTAAAAGAGATATTTTATCAAAACTTGCTAATACTCAATACCTGATCATCAATTTTCTTGAGGCACCCTTATTGGCATTTTTACTCGCTTATATTATTAAATATTATAATATAGGAAACAAAATTGGATATTCACTTAGCGAAAATAGCAATTTACCTGTATATATTTTCATGTCGGTAATTGTTGGATTATTTATAGGATTAACTGTTAGTGCCGAGGAAATCATAAAAGACAGAAAAATTCTTAAGAGGGAAAAATTTCTGAACTTAAGCTGGACAAGCTATTTATTTTCAAAAATCGCAGTACAATTTACATTGGCAGCAATACAATCATTTTTATTTGTTGTTATTGGTAATTCAATAATGGAAATAAGAGGAATGTATTTTGAATATTGGCTGGTACTTTTCAGTACATGGAGTGCAGCAAATATTATGGGTTTGATAATCTCCGATAGCTTTAAAACGGTTATTACGATATATATTCTAATTCCGTTCTTAGTAATTCCTCAATTGATTCTTAGTGGTATTCTTGTAAAATTTGAAAAACTAAATCCAAGTATTTCTAATCCGAGAGATATCCCGTTTTATGGTGAAGTAATAACTGCCCGTTGGGCTTATGAGGCATTGGCTGTATATCAGTATAAGGAAAATAAATATGAAAAGCAGTTATACAAATATGATAAGGCAATGAGTATTTCAGATTTCAAGAAAAACTACTGGATCAGAACATTAAAAAATAAAATTGCATTTATTGAACGGAATTTTGAAAATGAAGAGAAATCAGATGAATTTAACCAGAATCTTAAACTTTTAAGAACTGAAATAAAGAAAGAACTGAATTCAGAATCTGGCCGAATTGTTAAATTTAAGGATTACAATAAGCTTTATCATGATAAAATAGATGTAGAGACCATACAAGAATTGAAAAATTATTTTAATATTTTAAATAAGTATTACATTAAACTTTATAATAAAGCTAACGGACTGAAAGATGTATTAATTTCGGATCTTCAAAAAACGCCAGAAGATCGTGAAAACTTTATGAATTTAAAACGAAAATATTATAATGAGAGTCTCTCTGAGTTATTAAGAAATTCAAATGAAATTAATAGAATTATTGAATTTAAAGGTGAACTTTTTCAGAAAATTGATCCTGTTTTTCTCGATCCTCAAAATAAATTTGTAAAAGCACATTTTTATGCACCGCGTAAACAATTCCTGGGCAAGTATTACGATACTTTTTGGGTTAATATTATTGTTATATGGGCAATGACTATTATGCTTTATTTTATTCTAAGATACAGGTTGTTAAGAAAAACTCTTGACTACTTCGAAGAACTAAAATTCAAACCTAACTAAAATAAAATACCCATCAATAACTGATGGGTATAATTTTATGTAATAAAAGCTAAAGATCAATCTATGGCTTTAATATTCTAATCAAATGCATGGGTTGCTGTTAATCAACTACTTCAATCATTTTAAAAGGAATACGAATAATCGATTCATAATCTTCTCCTGCTTCAAGCATATCTTCATCATCCTCTTCGTAATACCAGTTTATAATAACTTCATTACGAGCTTTTTTAATAGCTTCTAATTTCTTAAAAACATCTAAAATACATTTTGACGAACTGGTATTAAAATATTCTAACTGAATATTAACAGTAGTCAGCTGTTGAGGTTCTTTAGAATATTCTTCCAACCATTCCACCAACGGACGGTAAAATTCTATTGAATTTTCTGGTATTGATCTACCTTTTATTTCAACTATTCCTGTTGCACCATCCATATTTACGGTTGGAGTTTTAGGTGTTCCTTCTAATGCAATTGATTCCATATTATCGTTTTATTTAAGGTTTTTAATATTAATTATCTATGGTAATTTTGAAACTAAAAAAAGAATAATCATTGTCATAATTATCGAACTCATAATCAACCCCACCTCCAGTTCTTCTTGCAATATCTATTAAACCAAGACCTCCGCCACCTTTATCCGAAAATTTCTGATTATTTAATACAAATTTATACAATTCTTTTAATTCATCCCTGGTTAAAGATTTTATCTTATCTAAACGTTCTGTCAGCTTTTTAATCTTTTCGTTTTTAATAAAATTCCCAGTTCTAATAACGTATGATTCATCCATTTTAGAAATAACAAAAATTCCAAAATGAATATCCATACTTTCATTTACCATATAAGGTAAATCGTCAACATGATGATATAGATTTTGTAAGCTCTCAACAAGTATGTTATAGATTTTCTTTTTTGTAATAGATTTATCAATAACATGATCGAGTTTTGATTCCACAACTCCAAGCACATTAGTTATAAGTTCAGCAGTTATACTTCCTTTATATGCAAGAAGTACTTCCCCCTGATTCATTTTTGAATAACGCTCGTCAATATTAAAGCTCATAAAGGCTTTATAGTTTATTTCTTATCAAGTTGTATAAATTTAAAACTTTTTTCAACTTAAAACAAATATATTAAAAATTGGTTCAATTTAATAATTCAACCAACTTAAATTGCCAACCTGAACAGATAAATTAATAATTTGCACTTTTATTTTCTTACTAAAAATAAGCAAGTAAACACTTGAATCAAAATTTTTTTTTTAATCGTATCAAAAAACTTAATGAATGGTGCTTTTTCTTATATTAACGTAAGTACGTACTAATTATATTTATTCTTTTTACTTCCTTCATAAATTGAATAATTCAGAAATTTACATTCTAAAGGACCATTAAATAGTGTTAGTTTTTTTGATGGGCGTAAACCGATATGTTTTATTGCTTCAAAATTGCTACTTAACAACCATACCTCATATCCTTTATATCTATTTTTAAACAGATCACCTAAAACTTTATAAAAGCTATTAATTTCATTTATTTTAATGCGCTCTCCGTATGGTGGATTTGTAATTATAATTCCTCTTTCTGTTTTAGGAGGAATATAATTTTCAATAGGATTTATATGAAGATCAATTTTCCTTTTAAGCCCTGCATTTGAAATATTCTCTTTGGCTATTCTTATCGCTATTTCTGAGACATCAGAACCAATAATCTTAATATCTGATTCAACTTCAGGGCTATCTTCTTCGTAAATTTTTTCCAATAAATCATTATCAAAATCATTCCATGTTTCAAAACCGAACTTTTTTCTATAAATACCAGGAGGAATATTATTTGCAATCATTGCGGCTTCTATAACTAATGTACCTGAACCACACATTGGATCAACAAAAACATCTGTCTTATTCCATCCTGACATAAGAATCATACCAGCGGCGAGCACTTCATTCAGTGGAGCTTTATTGGTTTTTAGTCTATATCCTCTTTTATGCAACGAATCACCGGAGCTATCCAGTGAGACAGTGCATAAATCATTAGAAATGTGAATATTAATTCTAACATCCGGATCCTCAACATTTACATAAGGTCGTTTTTGAAATTTTTCGCGAAACTGATCAACAATTGCATCTTTTACTCTTAATGCCACATATTTTGAATGAGAAAAATGTTCAGAGTAAACAACGCTATCTACAGCAAAAGTATTTTCCAAATCAAAATATGTACTCCAATCTATTGTTTGAATTTTATTATACAGCTCCTTATCATCCGTCACCTTCAATTCTGCAATAGGTTTCAATACTCTTAGTGCTGTTCTTAAATGAAAATTTGCCCTGTACATTAAA
>JAUWQL010000042.1 GCA_030611105.1 Bacteroidales bacterium | reverse complement strand
GAAGGTCCGGGCTATTACGAGGATCAGCAGGGGCGTCCATTTGTTGGCAAGTCCGGTCAGTTACTTGACAAGATTTTAGATGTTTGTGGTTTTACAAGAAAAGAGCATGTTTTTATTGGGAATATTGTTAAATGCCGCCCTCCAAATAATAGAGATCCTTTGCCGGAAGAAAGAGAAAGTTGTCTCCCCTATTTATACAAACAAATTGAAATGATAGACCCTAAAATCATCATATTATTAGGAGCAACAGCATTGAAAGGCCTGATTGATCCAAATGCTAAAATCACGGAAATACGTGGAAAATGGTTAAACTGGAATGGCCGATTGGTTATGCCTACTTTTCATCCATCGGCACTACTTCGTAATGAGAAATTAAAACAACCTGTTTGGGAAGATTTTAAGAAAGTAGTAGCAAAATATCGTGACCTAATCAATAAAGAGCACTATTCAAAGTATTGTTAAAACGAGTAATCACATTTAATAGTCGAGTTTTTTGAATAACGAATATTGGATATTTATGTATTCAAAAAAAATAATTTTTCTAAAATCCCCCTATTAATTTTGACTACATTACCAAAACAAAAAAAGAGCTTGCAAATGACAAGCTCTAATCAAATATCTCGATCAATTTTAACCTTAATTTATAATATCAGCATAGCATCACCATAGGTTCCAAATCTGTATCCTTCTTTTATTGCAGTTTTATACGCATTTGCAATTAAATCAAACCCGCCAAATGCGCTAACCATCATTAATAGAGTTGAATATGGAAGATGGAAATTAGATATCATCATATTAGGAACCTTTACCTGGTATGGAGGAAAAATGAATTTATTTGTCCATCCGTCAAAAGGTTTTAAATATCCCATTGTAGAAACTGACGATTCCAAAGTTCTTAGAACGGTTGTTCCTACAGCAATTACATTTTGTTTTTTCTCTTTTGCTTCATTAACTTTTTTAACTGCTTCTTCTGAGATATAAATTTTCTCAGAATCCATTTTGTGCTTAGTAAGATCCTCAACATCTACTGATCTGAAATTACCTAAACCTACATGTAAGGTTATTTCGGCAAAATCAATGCCTTGAATCTCCAAACGTTTCATTAGCTCACGACTAAAATGCATTCCGGCAGTTGGAGCAGCAACAGCACCTTCATGTTTTGCAAAAATAGTCTGATACCGATCACGATCTTCAGGTTCAACCTCTCTGTTAATAAACCTTGGTAGCGGAGTCTCACCTAAATCATAAAGTGTCTTTTTAAATTCTTCGTACGAACCATCAAACAGAAATCTTAATGTACGGCCTCTTGAGGTTGTATTATCGATTACTTCAGCAACTAATGAATCATCTTCGCCAAAATATAATTTATTCCCTATTCTGATTTTACGTGCAGGGTCAACTAAAACATCCCATAATCGTTGTTCACGACTTAGTTCTCTTAAAAGGAAAACTTCAATTTTAGCTCCTGTTTTTTCTTTGTTTCCATATAAGCGAGCAGGAAAAACCTTTGTGTTATTAAACACCATAACATCCTGATCTTTTACATAGTTAATAATGTCTTTAAAAATTTTGTGCTCAATTTTTCCTGTATCTTTATGTACTACCATCATACGAGCCTCGTCTCTATTCTCGGACGGGAATTTGGCAATAAGTTCTTTTGGAAGATTAAATTTAAACTTAGATAATTTCATTAATTTAAACTATTTATATGGTTATACGAACGACCTGCTTATACGTGGCAATGTCGAATTGGTTACAAATTTGATAAAAATATTTCTAATTCTTCTATGGTTAAAGAGGAATCCAGCTTATAGCTTCCTATACGTGTTCTGATTAATTTTACTAAATGGCCTCCACTATTTAATTTTTTCCCAATATCATATGCTAAAGAGCGAATATATGTTCCCTTACTGCAAACAACTTTTATAGTAATTGAAGGCATTTTGTAATTTAATAAGTCAACTTCATATATAGTAATCCTGTTTGCTTTTAATTCTATTTTCTCCCCTTTACGAGCATACTCATATGCTTTTTTCCCATTGATATTCTTAGCAGAATAAACAGGAGGAATCTGATCTTGTTCACCAATAAAAGATTTTAATACCTTTTTTACTCCATCTTCGTTAATATGATCTGTTGGAAAGGTATGGTCGTAATCTGTTTCAAGATCATATGAAGGAGTTGTTTTCCCAAGTTCTATTGTCGCAATATATTCCTTCTCATCGGTCATTAACTGGTTTATCTTTTTTGTAGCCTTTCCTGTGCAAATAAGCAATAAGCCTTCCGCTAATGGATCGAGAGTACCTGCATGTCCTACTTTAAAACTTTTAAATCGAATATCTAAAGTCTGTCGCAATTTCTTAACAATCTGGTTTTTAACTTTTTTTACAACATCAAAAGATGTCCATTCATAAGGTTTATTTATTGGAATAATTACCCCTGACTGAAAATTTTCAACGCTATTTATATCTAATTTCACCAATAAATTAAATTCTTAAAATGAAAAGATTATTGCTATTATACCAACAATAAGGCAGTACAGTGCAAAATAAATAAGCTTACCTCTCTTAATAATTTTTAACATCCAGCTGCAAGCCAGAAGGCCGGATACAAATGCAGCCACAAAACCAATAATTAAAGGCGTTATAGAAACAGTGCTTTGACTTGACAGGTCAAAATCCATAAGGTCTTTTATATTGGCAGCAATAATTGGAAGCAAAACCATCAGAAAAGAAAATTTAGCAACATCTTCTTTCTTGTTTCCAAGATATAATCCTGTGGCAATTGTAGCACCAGACCTTGAAATGCCGGGTAAAACAGCAATGGCCTGTGCAATACCAATTATAAACGAATTTTTAAAAGATATATCTTCTTGCCTTTCCTTAGCATAATATGTAAATGCCAATAAAGCAGCTGTTATCAATAACATAAATCCAACGAAAAGAATGTTTCCTGTAAAAAGACTCTCGATTTCTTCTTTAAATAAAAGCCCAACAATAACTACAGGAATCATCGAAACAAAAATCTTGAATATATATTGTGTTGATTCATTCCACTTAAATTTAAAGAAATCTTTAAATAAATCTATAATTGTTTTCCAAAATACAATAATAGTGCTCAATACTGTAGCACCGTGTACAACAACAGTAAAGGTGAGATTTTCAGAATATTCAACCCCTAATATATGCTTTCCCAGCTCTAAATGCCCACTACTACTAACAGGCAAAAATTCTGTTAATCCTTGAATTAACCCAAGGATTAATGCTTCCAACCAATTCATAAAATGAAATTAAAAAGTTATTTTTCTTCGATTTCTTTAGGCTTTTTCATTATGGCATAAATCTCAAAAATAAAGCCGAAAAGAACAATAATCGGCGCAAGAGTAATACGCCTGAAGCTAAAAATTTCCTCATTGAATTCATCCGGACTTTCTGCCTTTCCGCCAATCATAAGAATGAAACCAAGTATAATAATGGCAAAACCAATCATTAAAAGAATATAATTTTCTCTTCCGAGAGCAAATTCTACTTTCTTTTCTTCCGGTTTATTTTTCTTTGACATTTGATCAGTATTTTAATTAATAATATAATTTATCAACTTTCATTCTTAGATACTTAGATACTGCAAGAAATGTAGATATCCAGTTAATTATAACACCAAACAAAAGAACACTAAGAAAAAGTATTCCTATAATTTCGATATCCTTAAAACTAATAATCTCACTGAATTCTTGTTGAGCCGCATATAATATCCCTGCTAAAAATCCCATTGCTAATACGGCAGCAAATATTCCATTTCCGGCACTTCGATACAAAAATGGCCTGCGAATAAAACCACGGGTAGCTCCAACCAATTGCATTGTGTTAATAATAAATCGTTTTGAATAAACTGATAATCGAATTGTGCTGTTAATTAATGTAATTGCAACTAATGATAACAATCCACTAAAAACCAGAATAATCAAACTTATTTTTCGAATATTTTCATTAACTAAAGTAACTAATGATTTTTGGTAAAAAACTTCTTTTATTTGCTCGTATTGTTGAAAATCTTTTTCAATTAATTTAATACTATCTGTATTTGCATAGTTTGCATATAAATGAACTTCAATAGAAGCTAATAAGGGATTAAATCCTAAAAACTCAATAAAATCTTCTCCCAAATCCTGTTTGAGTTCCTCGGCCGCTTCTTCTTTTGTAATATATTTCGTTGATTTAACATATTCAGAAGCATCAAGACTTTTCTGTAATAAGATTATGTCAACTTCCTTTATATTTTCTTTTAAGATTACTGAAAACCCAATATTCTCTTTCACATAATCGGACAAACGTTTTGCATTTAAAACCAACAAACCCAACATTCCTAACATAAATAAAACCAAAGAAATACTAATTATGGATGTTATATAAGAACTCCTTAATCTGCGTCTGGTTATGTTTGCTTCTTTTTTACTCATAAGGGTTTAAAATAATCGTGCAAAGATACAAATAAACTAAATCTTAATTACGATATTATTTCTTCTTTATTTTTTCTGTAATACTCTAACATTTCACGGCCCAAAACAAGTGCCAAAAATATAAGTAATATTATTGAACTCACTAAAGAAACTTTATTTCCTAAATAATATGAACGTGGTTCAAATTTGAATTCAATTGTATGGTTCCCTTCAGGAATAACCATAGCTCTTAAAACATAATTTACCCTGAAATGATCAACATGCTGTCCATCAATAAATGCATTCCAGCCTTTAGGATAATAAATTTCCGAGAAAACTACCAACTTTTCCTCATTACAATTAGTAGAATAAATCAAATGGTTAGGTTCATACGAATCAAGTTTAATGAAAGATAAGGTATCCTTTGTAAAACTTTTTCCCTGAACATATTCTTCAAATCGAGCATCAATAATAGCTTCGCCAGAAGGCATAAACTCACTTAAAGCTTCAATTTCAGCATCAGCATTTGGGACAATTCTGAAATCTTCAACAAACCATGCATTACCTAGATGTTCCGGATTATACTGGGCAACCGGCTGTCGGTTATTATCAGAAACTATGAAATATTTCGTGTTAAGCATATTCAAGACATCCATATTGTTTTTCGAAATCTGATGCTCAATTAATTCCTGGTAGCGTTTTAATTTCGCTCCATGATAACCACCTAATGATTTATGAAAATACGATGTGCTTGCATCACTAAAGGTATTAACTGTTAAATTAAGTACCCTATAATTAGGATCTTTATCTTGAAGGATGTATTTATCTGCTTGTGTCATCTGGAAAGGTTCACGAGCCTGACGCTTGCTTACAAAATTATCGTCGTTTAAATATCGTTTATCCACTCCCCAAAGATCTATTAATATCAAGACTCCCAGAATCATTATAAAGTAACTTTCCTTTGTTTTTTTAAGAATAAAAAGATAAATAATAAAAGCTGTAGCAAAAACAAAAAACAAACTTCTAAGACAATCTTTTTTAAAGATTCCTATTCTGGCATTTACAATTTCATCTTTCAAATCTCTTATCTGCATTAAAGCATTAGGATTATTCTTATAGTTTTCTAATAGCTTGTCAAACTGAACCAGCTCGGCATTATTGAAAAAACCAAACCAAACAGAAGGCATAATATAGAAGAGCAAAAGAATTCCGGTCACACTTAATGAAACATATATGAATTGCTTTTTATTAATCTCATTTTTCAAAAGCTTGTTTAAAAATAAAAATCCAAGAAGGGGAAATGATAACTGGACAAGGATCAACATCATTTTAGTATCCCGAAACTTATCATAAAGAGGCACATGCTCTATAAACCAATCAACTAAGCTGCCGTATTTCCATGATAATATAATGGCCAACAAAGAAACAGCAAATAATGCCCATTTAAATTTGTCTTTTACGAGAAACATACCAAGTACAAATAATAAAAAGATACTTGCTCCGAAATAAAATGCACCACCCGAAGATAATTGCTCGCCCCAATAAGATGACTGCTGAGCCACAGTATTCTTGTAGTTTGGACTAACATTATCCATAATCTTTTCATTATTACCTAAATAATTCATTTTCCCACCTTTTACATCGGGAATTACCAACGACCAAATTTCGCCATATCCAAGGCTGTACTGTTTAATATAATCGCTATCTAAAGCATCATTTTTTACTTCTTTTGTTGTGCTTTTTTCAGCAGAAATAGTAAGTTCAGAATCGCCACGTGTAGTATATTTACTGTATTCGTATGTCAGAAGTAGATTTGAAAAAATTGGCAATGCACCTAGTATTCCGGCCATCAATAAAACTGAAGAAATTTTAACAAACTTTGGCAATAAACCATTTTTTATATAGCTATATAATTCTACAACTACAATCGCAAAAATTAAATACAATAAATAGTAGGTCATTTGGAAATGATTTGCAGATAAATGCAAACACACAAAAAGACTTAATAAGGCAGCGCCAATTACAAAATTTTTCCTGTATGCATAAAAAATACTTCCAATAATTGGGGGGATGAAAGAAATAGCATGAACCTTTGCATTATGCCCGGCTCCCAGATATAAAATATTTAACGACGACAATCCAAATGCAATACCACCAATAATTGCCAGCCACGGATTAACATTAAAACATAAAAGCAGAATGTAAAAACCTATCATAAGAAAAAACATATATCCAATTGGTCGTGGGATTATCTTAAGAATTGAACTTTTCAACGTCTTAATTATATTGGAGTCTCTGATTGAAATTTGATAAGCAGGCATACCACCAAACATAGAGTTTGTCCATAAAGCTTCCTCCCCCGTTTCCTCTCGAAAATCAACAATTTCTTTACTCATCCCCTGATATTGTAATTGATCACTTTGATGAAGTTTATCACCCTTTAATTGTGGAGAAAAATAAATTGCACTAATTATTAAGAAAATAATAACTGCTGTTAGGTAAGGTATTGTTTTTTGTATAAACTGCTTATTCATATTATGTTAATCTTTATAATTAGTATAATAAAGTTAAACTCTAAAAATAGCATAAATATTGTAGAATTCTTAAAATTATTCTATTTGAGTTAATACATTCATTTTTCTTAGTATTTTTGGGCTATAAATATCTGAATAATATGAAAATATTAATGATTCTTGATCATGATTTTCCTCCAGACGTAAGAGTTGAAAAGGAAATCGAAACTTTAATCAATAATAAGCATGAAATTATTTTAGCATGTTATAATTATAAAAAAAATCTACCTGAATTTGAAGAAAAAAAGAATCTAAAAATATACAGAAAAAGTATATCTAAGTTTTCATACAAATCAAGTGTTGCAATCTTAAAACTTCCTTTCTATTTTAGTTTCTGGAAGAAATTTATTTTTGGGATATTGGAAAAAGAAGTGGTTGACGCAATCCACATACACGACCTACCTTTAAGTAAAATTGGAGAAAAAGTGAAAAGGAAGTATAACATTCCTTTGGTTATTGATCTACATGAAAACTGGCCAGCATCCCTTGAAACTGCAACTCATACAAACACAATAGCAGGTAAAATTTTGTCATCAAATAAGCAGTGGAGAAAATATGAAAAGAAAATTATTAAACATGCCGATAAGATTATTACTGTGGTTGATGAAATGAAAGATCGTATTGCAAAGCTTGAAATAAATGAAAACAAGATACATGTAGTTTCTAATACAATTAGTCCTAAAGATTTTCCTTTAACAATTGATAAGCCGGATCCAAACTTTACAACACTATTTTATGCCGGAGGTATAAATATTCACAGAGGTTTGCAAATTGTGATAAAAGCAATACCACTTATCCTTAAAGAAATCCCAAATGTTAGATTAAACATAATCGGAACAGGGAGTTACCAGGTTCATCTCGAAAAATTAGTGTCAGATTTAAATATTAGTAATCATGTTAGCTTTTTAGGTTGGAAGGATCTACTAGAAATTTCAAAACACTTAGCTAAATCGGATATTGCATTAATTCCTCATTTAAAATCTGAACAAACAGATTGCTCATCTCCAAATAAGCTATATCAATATATTTATGCTAAAAAGCCTATACTAACAAGCAATTGTAATTCTTTAGTCAGAATAATAGAAGAAACAAAAAGTGGAATATCCTATATTCATAACTCACCTGAAGATTTCAAGAAAGCTTTTTTTGAATTATTAAATAATCAAAATAATACTATAGATTTGGATTATGGTTTGAATCTAATAAACACAAAATATAATTGGAGTGTAGATTCGAAAAGACTTGTTGATCTTTATAGCAACTTTATTTAGACTCTTAAAACATTTAGAAATGCAGGTTAAAAGTTGGATTTTGCGAAGAGTATTTAAGTATTTGTCTCCTGTTATATCATTATTTGAAAATCAAAAAGTAAAAAAATATAGTAAACAAAACCCTCATTATTCGCCCATATTTATTATAGGACCACCAAGAAGCGGATCAACTATTCTTTATCAGCTAATTACAAATTTCTTTAATGTAAACTACATTGATAATTTAATTCATTTATCAAGAGAAAATTTATTTTTTGGATTTTGGTTAAGCAATCTATTATTCAAAAATAAAGGGCATAATACATTCAAATCAGAATATGGAAATACTCAAAAATTTGGATTACATGCACCCTCTGAAGGAGGTAATATTTGGTATCAGTGGTTTTCGAAAGATAAAATATACTTTGACAAAAATGATCTAACAGAAAAAAGTATTCTGCAAATTAGAAATATATTTAATGCAATTACTAATAAGTATAATAAACCTGTTGTTATTAAAAATTTAATGTTTAGTCAGCGAATTAAGGCTTTGTCGCAAATATGTCCAAATGCGAAATTTATTGTAATTAAACGGTCGCCAGAATTTAATGCTCAATCAATATATAAAGCAAGATTGAGTCAGCCTAAACATGAGTGGTGGTCAACACACCCAAAAAATTACAAGGAATTATTAAATTTACCCTTAATTGAACAGTCTGTAAATCAAGTTTATTTTATAGAAAAACAAATTCATGAAGATCTAAGATTATTTCCAACAGAAAATATTACAATTATTAGATATGATGATTTAATTAATAATTGCGAAAAAACATTAAACAATCTGCGTGATTTCATAAATACTAGTAAGCTAAAAGACTATTCAAATGTTAAATTAATGTCGGAAGATGCCATAAAAGTTAGTCATAAAGATTTTAATTTAATTTTAAATTTAATTAATAAATTTGACTGGAAGAATTATAAAAACGATTAAAATGTCAAACAAATATAACATTAGATATTTAGATAGAACAGAATTTAATAACTGGGATTCTTTCGTTGATGATTGTGAATATGGTACTATATTTCATAAATCTTTTTATCTTGAAGAAATATTTTCATTATCAACACCCTTTAAATTCAAAATTTTAGTTTGTTTAAATAATGAAAATAAATTAATAGCCGGAATGGCATTTGGTGTTACAAGAAAGTTATTCAAATTTCAATTTGTTTCCCAGCCAGAGTTAACTCCTTTTAGTGGACTACTAATAAAAAATAGAGATAGTAAATATTTAGCAAAAATTGAGAGTCAAACTTTTCAAATTATTGATGAAATTACTTCTTTTTTAAATAAGAATTATGACTTTTTATCCATGTCCTTTGTCCCAAACTTTAAAGATATCAGAGGATTCTCGTGGGCCGGATATGATGAAAAAGTGAAATATACGTACTTACAAAACTTACAAGACTTAGAACTAGATTTAGACCTTTTTGAGCCTTCGCTTAAAAGACAAATAAAAAAGGGGCAAAAACAAGATTATAAAATCGATTATAGCTTAAATGAAAATGAAAAGAAAAATAGTTATTATTTGATAAACTCTATGACAAAGAGAAAAAAAAGAAAAGAACTTTATAACTATAAATTTTTCTCAAACCTTATTGATACTCTTAATATTCATAACAGTGTAAAATTATATAATATTTATTTACAAAATACGCCTGTATATACTGTTGTTTTATTAATTGATAAGGGCACAGCATACTATTGGCAAGCAGGAGGAGACTATAATTTTTATAATACTGGATTAAATCAAGTTTTACTTTATGAAATCTTAATAAAACTTAAGACAGATAATATTAAGTATTTTGACTTTATAGGTGCAAATACTCCAAGTATTAGTAAATATAAATCTAACTTTGGACTTAATTTAGTACCTTATTATTATCTCGAAAAAACCAACAATAAAATCTTAAAGTTGTTGTTAATTATTAAATCTTTCCTTAAAAAATCATAGATACATTAATGAATAATTATTTATCCACTGAACGAATAAATTACATTTTAGATCATTTACAACAAACTGTTGACATCTCTTCATTACGGGATCATTTTGTGTACTTGAAAGACACATCTGAAATTCATCAATACGATAACAAGATAATCTTTCTTCTTTCGGATCGGGGTTTAGATTTAAATAAAATAAATTTTTATGAAGGTATCCCTATTTTATTCCCAGTTTTAAATACTGAGAATTCCTTTTTTTCATTTCAAGGAACAAATATTGTTTTTAATCATGATGTATTAAAGTCTGCTTTTTATTTACTTTCAGGCTACCAGGAATTAAATCCTGAATATAAAGGAAATTTTAATCGATTCCCTTACGAGCTTTCTGTTCAAAACAAGTTGGGAATAACCGAAAAACCTATTGTGAACTACTATTTTGAATTTATAAAATCAGGATTAAGAGAGTTTTGTTATCAAAACAAAATTGATTTTGCACCCAAAAAACAAATAGAACCTTTTGGTTTTTTCCTTACTCACGATATAGATAAAGTTGACACCTATTCTATTTATGATTTGATTTATTATATAAAAGTTTTATTAGGGATTCGTAAAAGCAATTTGAAATTTAAAATCAAGCTTATAAAAGTTGTAGAATATTTATATAATTTCTTTTTCACGAAAAAAAACCCCAGTTGGGATTTCGATTTTTTAAGATCAATTGAAAAAAAAAACAACTTCAAATCCGCCTTTTACTTTTTACCCAAAGATTTACAACATCAGGATGCATATTATTCATTTAATGAAACTCGACTTTTAAAACTATTCGATTGGCTAAAAAAGGAAAACTGTGAAATAGGTATTCATGGAACAAATAGATCTGCAACAAATATTGAATATTTAAATTCAAATATTACAGAATTAAAGAAATATGCCAATTGTAATATTTCAGGAGTAAGACAACACCGTCTTATTTTCGATATTAATGTAACCCCTTACTTACATGAAAAAGCTGGTTTACTTTACGACACGACTTTGGGATTTGCCGAACATGAAGGTTTTAGGAATTCATATTGCCTACCATTCAAATTATATAATTTTAAAGAAGAAAGGCCATTCAATACCTGGGAGATCCCTTTAAACATAATGGATGCAACATTATTTGAATATCGTAAACTTAATACACATGATGCATTTAATTCTGTTAAATCGATTATTGAGGAAATAATAAGATTTAATGGAATATTTACACTCTTGTGGCATAACGGATATTTCGATGAAATTATTCATCCGGGTATCAAGACCTTTTATATTCAGCTATTGGAATATATTAACAAAGCAAATGCAAAATCGATTCTTGGTAGCGAAATAGATACACTTTAAAAACATGGTAGATAAGAAATATAATTATGCATCTGAATGGATTCATAAGCTAGAAACAGAAATTCATTGGAGATTTTATTGGCATCAACAAGAACTTATTTCTAATTATATAAAAAAGGAAGATAAAATACTTGAAATTGGAGTTGGATCAAAGTTCACCTCTAATTATCTAAAATCAAGAGGATATAATATAACAACCATTGATATAGACCAAGATAAAAGCCCTGATATAGTTGCAAATATTGTTAACTACAAATTTAATAAGAAATTTGACCATATCTTGGCTTTTGAGATTTTTGAACATATTCCATTTGAAGACTTTAAAACTGCATTAAAAAACATTTCAAATATTTGCAGTAAAAATTTGTTTATTAGTCTCCCAAGAAATGAAAAACATTGGTTTAGGTTATCTTTAGATTTAAAAATCTTCCAAATAAACAATTTTCAAATTACAACTAAACGAAATAAGATTAAAAGCAAGTATCATTATTGGGAAGTAGATTATAAGAATTACACCAAAAAAACCATTTTAAAACTATTTAACGAAAATAAATTTTCATTAATAAAATATAAGAAATTCTATTCCCTCCTATTTTTTGCTTTTGAGAAGAAATAACATGCTTTTAAAATTAAAACATACGGTCAAGCAAACAATAATCTATAGTTTAGGAAACATTAGTACTAAACTTATTGGGCTCATACTTTTACCTTTATATACATCGCACCTAAGTACGGAAGAATATGGAATTTTTGCAATACTTGAAGTGTCAAGTCAATTACTCACTGTTGCAATGGGATTTCGCTTATCAACAGCCATGCTCAGATTCTCGTCTTCAGAAAAATCTGAAGAAAAGAAAAAGGCAGTGATTTTTATTGCGCTCATATCAACATTTTTTAGTGTAATCGTACTTAACCTTATCTTTCAACCATTTTCGCAAGATTTCTCCCAGCTATTTTTTGGGCATACTGAATTTAAAAGCTATTTTAAAATTCTCTTTTTGTGGTCTTCTTTTGATATTTTCAATCGCCTCTTTTTTGATTATCTAAGACTTAAGGGTCGTTCTGTTTTATATATGATAATCACCATACTAAAAGTAACAACAATCTTAGCTTTTAATATATACTTTATTGCTCATTTAAATTATGGTATTAAAGGAATAATATTAAGTCAATTGATTGGATGCATATTAGTTTTTATTGTATTGCTGCCTAAGATTATTAAATCACTTTCTTTTAAGTTCGATTTTACAATTTTTAAGGAAATGTTTAAATATGGATTTCCCCTAATATTTTCAGGGATATCTATGATGCTTTTGGCAATGGGCGATAGATTTATTCTAAAATATTACCTTTCATATTCAGAAGTCGGTATTTATAGTTTAGGTTATAAAATAGCTGGCTTAATTAATATGCTTTTAGTCCAATCCTTTCAATTAGGATTCTTGCCAATTGCTTTTAAGATGTATGATAAACCAGATTCCAAAAGATACTTTTCTAAAATTTTAACCTATTATACATATATTCTTGTATTTGTATCCTTAGCATTATCTTTATTCTCAAAGGAAGTCCTTATGCTTTTAGCAAAAGACCAAAGCTATATAATTGCTTATACCGTTGTTCCTATAATAACATTAGCATTTATTTTTAAAGGAATGCAATATGTTTTTTCCATAGGACTTCACTATGCTAAAAAAACACATTACAATGCTACGATAATATCTTCCTTAGTGTTGGTGAATTTTGCGATTAATATAATATTAATACCACAAATAGGCATGTATGGTCCTGCAATTGCTGCTGTAATCTCAAATTTATGTATGGCTTTACTGTTTTATCACTATTCTCAGAAATTATACAATATCCCTTTTGAAATTATAAAAATTATAAAGATTTTTATGGTAGGATTTATTTTATATGGTCTATCAATATTATCAGGCAATCTTAATCTTTATTTGAGTATTTCCTTTAAACTAATGTTATTTATCGCTTTTCCATTTGTATTATACATTATTCGATTTTATGAACCAATTGAAATTGAGCGAATAAACGGTTTTTATAAAAAGTGGCGCAATATTAAAAACTGGAAGGGAAACTTGTTAAAGAAGTAAGCTCTTAACAATATTTTCACTTGCCTTACCATTCCCATATAAATCAATATTAAAGTTGCTAATTTTTTTAGCAACCAATTTCGCTTCTGATAAGATCTTTTCTTTATCAGCACCTACAATAACATTAAACCCATTTTCAACTAATTCAACCCATTCTGTTTCGTCACGAGTTGTTATACAATATTTTTTAAAGAAAAATGCTTCCTTTTGCAGTCCTCCACTATCTGTAATAACAAACTCGCAATTTTTTATTAACTGAATCATATCAAAATATCCAACTGGGTTTATGGGTTCGAAATCAAGCTGAATAAGCAATTTTTTAAAACTATTTTGAGTCCTTGGATGAATAGGTAATACTATTTTATATTCTTTACTTAATTCATTTAATGCATTAATGATATTCGACAATCTGTTTTTATTATCAGTATTTTCCTGCCTGTGAATTGTGCAAAGTAAATATTTAGGATGATTCAAATTTAATGATTCTATTATTTTTGATTTTTCGTTGGCTTTTTTATCATAATAAAGAGCCGCATCCTGCATAACATCCCCACTCTTTATGACAGAACACGGGAAATTTTCAAATCCTTCATTTTTTAAATTTTTTAAGGCATTATCTGTCGGACAAAATAAATAACTTGAAATTCTGTCTGTTAAAATTCTATTAACTTCTTCTGGCATTTTTAAGTTAAAAGATCTTAAACCCGCTTCAACATGTGCAACAGGAATATCCAATTTTTGAGCAGCTAAAGCACCTGCTAAAGTTGAATTTGTATCTCCATAAACTAATACGATGTCTGGTAATTCAACTTTTAGAATTTTTTCAATTTCCTCAATCATTCTTCCAGTCATTGCTCCATGCGATAAGCTATGAATATCCAGATTATACTTTGGTTTTGGAATATCCATTTCTTCGAAAAATATCTTGGACATATTATTATCAAAATGCTGACCAGTATGAACGATTGTTTCATTAATACCGTACTCCGATAATTTTCTACTTACGTTAGCAGCTTTTATAAATTGAGGCCTTGCACCAAGCACGGTTAAAACCTTTTTAATCATTATATAGATTTATTTATTATTTCTGTTAATAATTTTGTCAAATTTTTCCTACTATATTTTTCTATTTCTTCATCATCAGGCTCATTAATCTTATTATCTTCCCAATGCTTAATCAGACTTTCTAAGTATTCTGAAAGCTCAGTTTTATTTGAATAATCAAACATTTTCCCAACTTCGCATTCATCAATAATTTCAGAGGCATCACCATCAGTTGGGCCAATCCCAACTATTGGAATTCCAGAAGCCAGATATTCAAAAAGTTTGCCTGTTAAAATTCCTTTATTACCATTAAAATCAGGGATTACTAATAACAATGCTGATGAATTGTATAAATATTTGACAGATTCTTGATGCGAAACATAATTTACTATCTCAACATTTTCCAACAAACCCGCATTTTTAAATTCATTCAGTTTAGATTCTGCAACATTGCCAATAAATCGAATAATAAAGTCTACCCCTTTTGATTTTATCGCCTCACAGACTTCAATAAATGCTGCAATATTATATTGGTCAGAAAGTGTTCCTGTGTATGTTATAGTAAATTTTTCAGGTCGAATATGTTTATGTTCTTCAAAATCTTCTTCATCATATCCATTAGTAATTACAACAAACTTCTCCTGATTTATTTTACTGTAAAAAATTTCTTTTAACGATTTTCCAACAACAATTATTTTGTCAGCTTTTCCCAGAACTTCTTTTTCTTTCTTTTCATCAATTCTTTTTACAAGTCTGGTATGTAATAAGTCTTTATAATAATAAATATCAGTCCATGGATCACGAAAATCTGCAATCCAGTTTATATTTAATTTTTTCTTTAATTTTAATCCAATTAACTGTGTTGAGTGTGGAGGGCTCGTTGTAATTACAGTATCAATATTATATTCCGAAATAATTTCTTTTGCTTTTTTGTAAGCATGCTTGTTCCAACCTACCCGAGCATCAGGAATAAAAAAGTTGCCTCGAATAAAGCGCAAAACTATTTGAAGGATGCTCTTTTTGTTTACATTGGTAAATCCACCATAAGGAACATTCTTTTTACCAAAAAACAGGGACAATAAATTTAAGGGTTCAAAAGATTTTGTTTTAAAAACCTTTAAATCCGGACTTATATCTTTTTCTAAACTTGTATCAATTTGAAGATATGAAGCATATTTCGAATCAACCGTTAAAATAATCGGTTCAATATTAAATTCAGGGAGGTATTTGGCAAATTTTAACCAACGTTGAACTCCTGCCCCGCCACTTGGAGGCCAGTAATATGTGATTATTAAAACTTTTCTTTTTTGTTTCACTTAGAAAATTTAAATCAACTCTCTAATTTAAAAAATCTTCTTCAATAATTTCTTCATACTCACTTTATCGTCAACTATTTTAGCAAGCTCTGATATTTGCACTCGTTCCTGCTCCATAGTATCGCGATTACGAATAGTAACCGTATTATCTTCTAATGTTTGATGATCAATGGTAACACAATATGGTGTTCCAATAGCATCCTGGCGACGATAACGACGACCAATTGAGTCTTTCTCGTCGTATTGACAAATAAAATCAAATTTTAATTCATTAAGAATTTCACGTGCTTTTTCCGGCAATCCGTCTTTTTTAACTAATGGTAAAACAGCAAGTTTTATTGGTGCTAATGCCGGCGGAATTTTCAATATAACTCTTGTATCCGATTCTCCGTTTTCTTTCCCGCCTGCCGGACGGGCAGGTTTTACTTCTTCTTCTTTTAAGCAAGCTGAAAGGATAGATAAGAATGTTCTGTCTAAGCCTATTGAGGTTTCAACTACATATGGAACATAACTTTCGCCAGATTCCGGATCATAATATTGTAACTTTTTACCGGAAAATTTCTGGTGTTGTTTCAAATCGAAATCTGTTCTTGAGTGTATTCCTTCTAATTCTTTAAACCCGAATGGAAATTCAAATTCAATATCGTAAGCAGCATTAGCGTAATGTGCCAGTTTATCGTGCTTATGGAAACGATATTTTTCTTCAGGTAATCCAATTGCTTTATGCCATTTAATTCGCATCTCTTTCCAATATTCAAACCATTCCATTTCGGTTCCCGGCTTAACAAAAAATTGCATTTCCATTTGCTCAAATTCACGCATACGAAAAATAAACTGTCGGGCAACAATCTCATTTCTAAAAGCTTTACCAATCTGAGCAATTCCAAACGGAATTTTCATTCGGCCGGTTTTTTGCACATTCAGATAGTTTACAAAAATTCCCTGTGCTGTTTCGGGTCGTAAATAAATTTTACTCGCGCCATCGGCAGTTGAACCCAACTGCGTTTCGAACATTAAGTTAAACTGGCGTACATTTGTCCAGTTTTTTGAACCAGAAACAGGATCGGCAATTTCGCAATCAATAATTATCTGCTTTATTTCGTTTAAATCATCTGCTTCTAATGCTTTAACTAACCGACTTTGAATCTCGTCAATTTTTACTTTGTTTCTTAATACATTAGGATTTGTTTCCAAAAACTGTTTCTCGTCAAAAGCATCTCCAAATTTTTTGCGTCCTTTAGCTACATCCTTATCAATTTTGTTTTGATATTTTCGAATATGTTCTTCGATTAAATCATCGGCTCTGTATCTTTTTTTAGAGTCTTTATTATCAATCAAAGGATCGTTAAAAGCACTTGTATGACCTGATGCATTCCATATTTCAGGATGCATAAAAATCGCAGTATCAATACCCACAATATTTTCGTTCATTTTTACCATTGCATCCCACCAGTACTTTTTAATGTTGTTTTTTAATTCAACACCATACTGACCATAATCGTAAACCGCACTTAATCCATCATAAATTTCACTCGATTGAAAAATATATCCATACTCCTTTGCATGAGCAATAAGTTTTTTAAATAGATCGTCTTGAGCCATACCCCGATATTTTTATTTCATTTTTTAAATTAATCTGACAAAAATAATCGAAATAGTTTTGAAATCATAACAATATGAACTTATACCTTAAAAGCTTATAAATCCTATAATATTTATATTTTTTCAATAACAATTTCTACCTTTGTTCATTATCACGAATTAAGCATTTTTAAATCTCTTATGTTATGATCAAAGAAACCGATTTTCTGGTTATTGGATCTGGAATTGCAGGATTAAGTTTCGCACTGAAAATAGCAGAACATGGTAAAGTAATCCTGATTAGTAAAACTACTCTTGAAGAATCGAATACAAAATATGCTCAAGGCGGAATAGCAGCCGTAACTTATGAACCTGATAATTTCGAAAAGCATATTGAAGATACTTTAATTGCCGGTGATGGATTATGTAAGCGGGAAATTGTTGAAATGGTTGTTAGTGAGGCTCCGGCACAAATTAAACAATTAATAAAATGGGGTGTGAACTTTGACCAAAACGAAAAAGGCAAATACGATTTAGGAAGAGAAGGCGGTCATTCAGAATATCGTGTTTTACATCACAAGGACAATACGGGCGAAGTAATTCAGAACTCGCTGGTTAGAAAAGTGCGTGAACATAAGAATGTTGAAATATTTGAGAATCATTTTGCGGTTGATTTAATTACACAACACCATTTAGGTAAATTAGTGAAACGCAGTCATAAGGATACTGAATGTTACGGAGCTTATGTTTTGGATTTAAATACAGACCAGGTCAATACTTATCTTTCAAAAGTAACATTAATTGCAACCGGCGGAACAGGCAATTTATACGACACAACCACAAATCCTAAAATAGCTACCGGCGATGGAATTGCCATGGTATACCGTGCTAAAGGAATTATAGAAAATATGGAATTTATGCAATTTCATCCTACATCGCTTTATAATCCCGGAGAAAAACCTTCATTTTTGATTACTGAGGCTTTGCGCGGATTTGGTGCAATACTAAAAACTACCGATGGGGAAAAATTCATGAATAAATATGATAAACGCGGAAGCCTTGCTCCTAGAGATATTGTTGCTCGTGCCATCGATTATGAAATGAAAATATCCGGTGATGATTATGTTCATTTAGATTGTACTCATCTTGAACCAGAAAAATTAAAGAATCATTTTCCAAACATTTACAAAAAGTGTTTATCATTAAATATTGATTTTACAAAAGACCCAATTCCTGTTATCCCGGCAGCACATTATATGTGTGGAGGTATTAAAGTTGATAAAAACGGATGTAGCACTATTAATCGTCTTTACGCAATAGGAGAGGTATCTTCAACTGGATTACATGGAGCAAACAGGTTAGCCTCAAATTCATTGTCAGAAGCCGTTGTTTATGCAGATAGAGCTGCTAAAGATGCAATTACAAAGATTAAAGATGTTGAATTAAAAAAAGAAATTCCTGAGTGGAATGCTCATGGTACTACTTATCCTGAAGAAATGATTATGATCACTCAGAATTACAAGGAAGTCCAACAAATTATGAGTAACTATGTTGGAATTGTTAGATCAAACCTTAGACTTGACAGAGCTCTGCGTAGATTAGAAATTATATATAAAGAAACTGAAAGACTTTATGAAAAATCAATCCTTTCGCAAAAACTTTGTGAATTAAGAAACCTGATTAACGTTGGTTACCTGATATTAAAAATGGCACAAGACCTGCATGAAAGCAGAGGATTACATTATACAATTGATTATCCGAAAAAAGGAACAATTAGCGAATTTTAAATTACTGAATAATAATGCAAAAAATTAGAAAAATATTAAGTCCTATATTATTTCCTTTAAGTTTACTTTACGGATTAATTGTATTTATCCGAAATCGCTTTTATGATTATGAAATATTTAAATCTCATCAATTTAATATTCCATTGATTTCGGTAGGAAATATTACTGTAGGTGGAACAGGGAAAACTCCACATGTTGAATATTTAGTGGATTTGCTAAAATCCGAATTTAAGGTAGCAACTTTAAGCAGAGGTTATAAAAGAAAAACAAAAGGTTTTATTCTTTCCACTCAGGAATCAACAGATAGAGAAATTGGAGATGAACCAAGGCAAATAAAACAAAAATTCCCGGAAGTTATTGTTGCTGTTGATGCTGATCGAGCAAATGGTATTAATCAGTTAACAAAAACCAATAAAGATCTTGATGTTATTTTACTGGATGATGCTTACCAACACAGGAAGGTAAGTGCAAATTTATCTATTTTGTTAATCGATTATTCAAGACCAGTTGATAAAGATTTTATTCTCCCTTTTGGCGATTTACGTGAACAAGCAGTCGAGAAAAAAAGAGCAAACATAATTATCATAACAAAATCCCCTAAGAATTTAAAACCAATTGATCGAAGAATTATTTTTAACGAATTAAAACCTTATCCTTTTCAACATGTATTTTTTACAACTTTCGATTATGGTATTTTAAAATCTGTTTTTAACAGTTCTGATAATCAAAATACTAATGCAAATTTTAAAGATTTTGACATTTTATTAATGACAGGTATCGCAAATCCAAAACCTTTAAAAGAATATATTGTAGGAAATATTTCCAAAAATATTCAAATTTTAGAATATTCAGATCATTATAATTTTAAAGAGTCTGATATTAAGAAGATTGAACAAAAATTCAACTCTATTGTTTCTGATAAGAAAATCATTATTACGACTGAAAAAGATGCAATGCGTTTACAAAAATTTAGTAATATTGCTAACAATCTGAAAGGTTCGTTTTTCTATATTCCGATTCAGGTAAAATTTTTAAACAACCGAACAGATAATTTTAATCAGCAAATCATTGAATATGTTAGAAAGAATAAAAAGCACAGTTTCCTTTATCCAGAATAAAACAAAGTTTTATCCCGAAGTAGGTATTATTTTAGGCACAGGTTTAGGTGGATTGGTAAAGGATATCAAGATAGAACATTCTCTTGATTATGACAGCATTCCTGGCTTTCCTGTTTCTACAGTTGATGGGCATCATGGGAGATTAATCTTTGGTGAATTAGGAGGAAAGAAAATCGTTGCTATGCAAGGCCGATTCCATTTTTACGAAGGTTATCCAATGGAAATGGTTACTTTTCCGGTTCGAGTAATGAAATATCTGGGTATTAAAACCCTTCTTGTATCCAATGCAAGTGGTGGTATAAACCCTGATTATGAAATTGGTGATTTAATGATTCAGAATGATCATATTAACTTAATACCAAATCCTTTAATCGGCAAACACAAACCTGAGTTTGGAGTTCGTTTTCCCGATATGAGTGAGCCTTACGATCATGGTTTAATTAAAAAAGCAAAAGAAATAGCTAAAAAGAACAATATAAAAGTTCAAGTTGGATGTTATGTTGCCACAACTGGACCAACCTTTGAAACACCTAAAGAATATCAATATTTTAGAATAATCGGTGGCGATACGGTTGGAATGTCAACAGTTCCGGAAGTTGTTGTTGCACGACAAATGGGTATCCCGTGTTTTGCAATTTCAATTATTACAGATTTAGGTGTCCCGGGAAAAATAGTTGAAGTAACACACGAAGAAGTTCAAAAAGTTGCTTCAAAAGCCGAAACCAAAATGACTCTGATAATGAAAGAATTAATAAGTCAGTTATAAATCATTTGCAGGAGGGTGTCCGAAAAGTCAAAAAAATGTCATTCCCTTGAACTTTTCTCATGAGCAGAGCGAGTAAAAAGGGAATCTCTTAATTAATTGCACTACAGTAAATAAAAAGATCCCCAATCATCCCGATAACTATCGGGAGAGGATGACAACAAAGGACTTTTTGGACACCCTCTGCTTTTTTATAGGTAATTTAATGGAAAAGCAGAAAAAGTTTCAAGTAAAAAATGTAATTTTTATTTCTATCGCACACTTTGTGCATGATACTTATTCTGCATTTTTAGCTCCAATTATTCCCTTATTAAAAGCAAAACTGGGGATCAACAACACCTTAGTCAGCTTAATGTTTGTTGCCCAACAAATACCATCTTTACTGAATCCATTCATAGGAATAATAGCCGACAACTTAAAAATCAGATATTTAGTTATTCTTGCCCCTGCCCTTACAACTATTTGTATGAGTTTGCTGGGAGTTGCTCCATTATATATCATAATTATTATCTTGCTTTTCGTGATGGGAATAAGTAGTGCCATGTTTCATGTTCCTACTCCCGTTTTAATTAAAAAGATTTCGGGTGACAGATTAGGAAAAGGAATGAGTTTTTATATGCTTGGTGGAGAAGCTGCACGAACCGTTGGGCCTTTAATTATTGTTGCTGCTGTTGATGTGTGGGGTTTAGAAGGAACTTTCAGACTAATTCCGTTTGGATTATTGGCTTCTTTAATCTTATATTTCCGATTACGAAATATTAATATTTCAGAAGATATTAAAGGAAAAAAATCATTAAAAGGAATTAAAGAAACATTCAAAGAACATCTTCCCTTTTTTATTCTTATTGCCGGAATTATGTTTTTCCGGGGATTTATGAAAACTTCTATTTCCAACTTTCTGCCTACATATTTAGGTGAAAAAGGTGGATCTTTGTGGCTTGGTGGTGTTTCCCTTTCAGTTTTTGAATTTGCCGGAGCAATTGGTGCATACTTATCCGGAACTTTCTCCGATAAAATTGGCAGATTAAGAATGCTTACCATAATTATTCTGGTATCTCCGGTTCTTATGTTTTTATTTACCTTAACAGAGGGGGCAATGATGTTTCCTGTGTTGTTATTATTGGGATTCTTTCTTATTTCTTCAACACCGGTCCTCCTTGCACTAGTAATGGATATCGATTCAGAACATCAGGCATTTTTAAGCGGCGTATTTATGTTTATTTCCTTTGTATCTTCGTCATTAACAGCTCTTTTTGTTGGAATTCTGAGTGATTTTATAGGATTAGTTGAAACTTATAAAATCACTTCTTTACTTGCCTTTTTAGCTATTCCGTTTGTTTTGATTTTAAAACGAAAATTTGATAAAACATGAAAAATAAATTATTGACTTTGGTATTAATGCTGATTAGCCTGTATTCATTTTCACAGGTTCTTCATCATAATATAAATGTAAAACTCAACATTACTAATGGAGAGTTAAACGCAATCGACACTCTGATAATAATGAAAAATAATCTTGATAATAAAGATTATATTCAATTTCGGTTAAATAGCAATTTGACAGTTAAATCACTAGATAATAGTTTTTTAATTGAAAAAGTTAATAATACTGATGAAAAAACTTCTGTTCCGGTAAATAGCTATAAAATTTCTATTGAAGGAAAAGGTAGCAAGCTGATTATTCCTTTACAATATAAAGGCATTATCAATGATCAGATTACTGAAGGAGCAGCAGAATATGCAAGAGGATTTAGTGAAACCAGCGGAATTATTTTTGAAGATGGCGTATTTATGGCAGGTTCTACTTATTGGCTGCCAAAATTTGAAAATATTGATCTGTTTTCTTTTAACCTTACAGTAAGTCTTCCTGAGCAATGGAACGTGGTTTCGCAAGGTAAAAGAACCATTAATGAAGTACAGGGTGAAAACAGGATTGTAAAATACGAATCACCTGAACTTATGGATGAAATTTACCTGGTTGCCAATCAATGGACAGAATACTCAATACAAGCAGACGATGTACTTGTTCAGGCATTTCTGCGCACTCCTGATGAAGGCCTTGCAAACAAATATCTTCATACTACAAGCAAATATCTTAAGATATACGAAAATCTTATAGGCCCATATCCATTTACTAAATTTGCATTAGTTGAAAATTTTTGGGAAACCGGCTATGGAATGCCATCTTTTACATTGTTAGGCGAAAAAGTGATTCGTTTCCCATGGATATTAAATTCATCTTACCCGCACGAACTACTTCATAATTATTGGGGTAACAGCGTATTTGTTGATTACGAAGAAGGAAACTGGTGTGAAGGAATTACTGTATACATGGCCGATCATATGATTAAAGAACAAAGTGGACAAGCAGTCGATTACAGGAGAACAACTCTTCAGAAATTTACTGATTATGTGAATCCGGAAAATGATTTTCCAATAGTAGAATTTTTATCAAGAAATAATTCTGCAGAAGAAGCTGTTGGATATGGCAAAGCAATGATGTTTAACAATATGTTGCGTTATGAGTTTGGGGATGAATTATTCCTTAAGGCATATTCTAAGTTTTATAATGATAACAAATTTCGAAAAGCTTCTTTTGATGATATTAAAGCTAGTTTTGAAGCTGTAACAGGTAGAGATCTTGCTTTTTTCTTTGACCAATGGCTTAAGCGAACAGGTGCACCTACTTTAAAACTCTCAGATGTAAATATTAAAGAAGAAAAGAAACAATATACATTATCTTTTAATATTGCACAGACTCAGAATGAAGATGTATTTGATGTAAATATACCTGTTGTAATATATCTCGAAGGTGAAACAACTGTTACTCATGAAAAAATAAACCTGTCGGAAAGAAAACAAGAATATTCTTTTAACTATTCAAGCAGGCCTCTTAAAATTGATATTGATCCTCAATTTGATATTATTCGTCGACTTGATAAAAAAGAAGTTCCGGCAACGCTTTCTCAGATTTTTGGAGCAAAAAACAGTATTATAATATTACCAGCTAATAGTAAACATCTTGATGCATATACTGGATTAGCAAATATGTGGCAAAAAACACAAGCCGCTCAAAATAAAACTCTGGAAATTATTAAAGACTCTGACATTGAGTCATTACCTAATGATAAAGCTTTATGGGTAATAGGATTTGATAATAAATTTACTGATCAGGTAAATATATTTAATGAATATGACAAATCTTTTAACGCCGAAACAACGAGTCAAATAGAACTTTTAAAAAAGGAAAATGCTTTTGTTTATGCAATAACAAATCCTGAAAATTCTGAAAACACAATTGGATTTATAGGTGTAAATAACGATAAAACAATAACAAGATTATCAAGGACTCTTTTACATTATGGCAAATATGGATTTTTAGGCTTTGAAGGTGAAAATGCTAAAAATGTATTGAAAGGTTCGCTTTCTGCATTGAATTCTCCAATGAATTATGTTATAAGTTATGATGGTAAATTGCCGGACATATCAGTTAAAATCGAACCAAGAAAAGCTTTAACAGAGTCAGTTAAATAATAATATTAATCATGAAAAAAACACTAATTTTTATTAGCCTGGGAATTTTTATTATTTCCTGTAATCAAGTCAGGATTGATAATCCGGAAATTACAAAAGCAGAATTAAGAGAACATATTGAGTTTCTTGCATCAGACTCGTTAAAAGGACGATTACCAGGAACTCCTGAAGGACTAATAGCAGCTCAATATATTGGTAACAAACTTCAACAATTTGGATTTACTCCTATTGCTGATAATGGATATCAATATTTTGATGTTGTAACTGAAGTTATAGCCGGAGATAAAAACACTTTTGAATTTGGTGATTTTGCAGGTACTTTAAATGATAATTTTATCCCTTATAATTACTCGGCAAACCAAACAGTAGAAGCAAATGTAATATTTGCCGGTTATGGTTTTGATATAGAAACTGATAATATTAAATGGAACGACTATAAAGACCTGGATATTACCGGAAAATGGATTCTAATATTAAGATCCGATCCTGAGTTGGATAATCCTGACAGTGAATTTATTCGATACTCAAATGAGAGATCGAAAGTGTTAACTGCAAAAGACAATGGAGCAGCAGGCGTTTTACTTGTTTCAGGTTATGAACTTGACAAAAAAGATGAACTTACCAAATTGGAAAAAGATCAAACAGAATCTAATTTGGGCATTCCTGTATTCAATATAAAAAGGGATATTGCAGATAAAATATTATCAAAATCGGGTAAAACTATTGCTGGTTTAGAAAAACAATTAAATAAGAATATGATTCCAAATTCTTTTGATTGTAATACAATATTAAAAGCTACATCTGATGTTACTTATAAAAAAGTTAAGACTCAAAACGTAGTTGCCATGCTGCCAGGAAACGATCCTGTATTAAAAGATGAATTTATTGTTATTGGTGGACATTACGACCATTTAGGTTTGGGCGGACCCTCCACTTCATCGCGTATGCCCGATTCAATTGCAGTGCATTTTGGTGCTGATGATAATGCTTCAGGTATTGCATCAATAATTGAAATAGCGGAAAAATTAGCAGATAATAAAAGCCATTTACAAAGAAGCGTGATTATTATTGCTTTTGGGGCAGAAGAAATTGGCACAATCGGTTCAAAATTTTTTACAAGCAATCCTGTGGTTGATCTTAAACAAATTAAGGCAATGGTAAATATCGATATGGTTGGCCGTCTTAAGGAATCAAAAGATCTATTTGTTGGAGGTGTTGGAACATCTGTTGAAAGCGAAAATCTATTAAACAAACTTGTTGAAGGCAGAGATTTAAATTTAGGTATCTCGTATAATGGCTTTGGGCCTTCAGATCATTCTGCTTTTTATGTAGAGGATATCCCTGTATTTTTCTTTTCTACAGGAGCACATAGCGATTATCATACTCCATTGGATGTGATTGATAAATTGAATTTCGAAGGCTTGAAAGTTCTAACTGATTACATATATGATCTGTCAATTGAAGTTTTGAATAGAGATCAGATATTAACTTTTCAGGAATCAGGGCCGAAAGGAAAAAGCACCGAACCAACCCGGGGATCAAAAGTTAAGCTTGGGATAATGCCAAATTTCGGAAAATCTAATAACGACGGATTAAGAATAGACGGCGTTACTCCGAATGGAGCAGCCTATAAAGGAGGCTTAAAGAAAAATGATATAATTGTCGCAATTGAAGGTAAGCCTATTCACAATATTTATGAATATATGAGCAGAATGGGTGCATTAAAACCAGGGCAAACAATTACAGTTGATGTAATGAGAGAAGGAAAGAAGGAAGTGTTTATTGTTCAATTAGATGATTAATGCTTTGTAGCAATGCTAAGTAAAATTTTAAATATAAATAATTGAAAAAAGTTGCCACAGATTCACAGATTTTTAAAAAATTAAAAATATGAAAAAAAGTATAACCATTATTTTGTTAACTGTACTTGTCAGTTTTGCATTTGCACAAGACAAACCTGCTTATAAATTATTCGATAAGCAAGGAGAAGATGCTAAATATACCGATATGATTGATCAATTAGGAAACGCTGATCTCGTTTTCTTCGGTGAATTACACGATAATCCGATTTCTCATTGGTTACAATTTGAAGTAACAAAAGACCTATATACTGCGAAGAAAGCAGACCTTGTTCTTGGCGCAGAAATGTTCGAAGCCGATAACCAATTAATCATGGACGAATATTTAGCAGGTATCCATCCGACAAAGAAATTTGAGGCAGAAATACGTTTATGGGGTAATTATAAAACAGATTATAAACCTTTGGTTGAATTTGCAAAAGAAAATCAATTGTATTTTGTTGCATCTAATATTCCACGCCGTCAGACTGTCTAAAAACCTAACAATTTTTGTTGATAAGTTTACATGTTCATTTTTCGTTATAAGATTGGTTTTAAGTATATTAAACCATGAAATATATACAAGGACAAAACAGAACACAAACACAGCTTTTCCCAAT
>JAUWQL010000056.1 GCA_030611105.1 Bacteroidales bacterium | reverse complement strand
GCATTGATAACAGCAGTAATTTGCATAAACTCTTTTTGGAGTTTATTGATTTCTTCGGGTAAAATATTTTTTTCCTGTGTATCCTTCAATTTTTCGGCAGCTTCTTGTTGAGCTATTTCTAATATCTTTCGTTTGTAAGCTATTATTGTTTCCGGAATAATTCGTTTTAATTTCATTTCCTCAGTCTCAATATGCAAACCACCCTTCGCGAAAATCTTACTTAATGTATAAGATGAACTCAGTAAATCAGCAGCCAATTTGCTAATTTGAGGATTGGTATGATATATAAAATGTTTACTCTCCAAAGTCTTTTCGGTGTTTACTACATCAAGATATTCCTGAAATATTTGCTTATAAATTAAATTTTTGAACTCAAGGTCGTCATTCAATATTTCACTAATGGTGTATTCTGCAACCGTAACACTGCGTGGCTCGTCGTATTTGTCTTCCTGGTATGTGTATAAAGTTTTATCAGCATAATGCAATAATAAACGTATAATCTCTTTTTCCTGAGCCTCTGAATACACATCATCAACAAATGATGGTACCGAAGGAGAAGCTGTTTTAAAATTTTCATTAGGAGATATGTTTCTTTTATATTCTTTCTCAAAAATTTTCCTGCGTATTTTATTTATCTCACTATAAAGAACTTTTTCGTCAATCTCCAGAATATTACTACATTCTTTAATATAAACGGTTCTAATAATTGTATCCGGAATTACTGCAATAGACCTTACAATATCCGAAATTAAACTTGCTTTTTTTACAGGATCGTTTTTAGCTTCATCAAATAGTAAGCGTGTTTTAAATGTTATAAAATCCTCTTCATTCTTTTCAATAAACTCGGTTAATTCTGTTGCACTATGGCTCTTTGCAAAAGAATCAGGATCTTCACCTTCCGGTAATAAAAGAACTCGTACATTTAATCCCTGCTCTAACACTAAATCAATTCCCCGAAGTGATGCTTTTATTCCTGCTGCATCACCATCGTAAATTATTGTAACATTAGGTGTAAATCGTTTAATTAATCTGATTTGTTCTACTGTCAATGATGTTCCCGACGATGCTACAACGTTTTCAATACCCGATTGATGCATTGAAATGACATCAGTGTACCCCTCAACCAAATAACATTTATCTAATTGTGTTATCGATTTTTTGGCAAAGAACATTCCATATAATATTCTGCTTTTATGATAAATATCTGATTCGGGTGAATTTAAATATTTTGCTGCTTTCGCATCTTTTTTCAATATACGACCACCAAAGCCAATTACATTTCCGGATAAACCATGAATTGGGAAAATCACACGACCACGAAAACGATCAAATTTTCCATTCTCGTTTACAATTGTTAATCCTGCTTTTTCAATAAAATCAATTTTATATCCTGTTTCCTCAGCAGCAGTAGTAAAGGCGTCTTTAACATCAAGACTGTAACCCAATTCGAATTTCTTTATTATCTCTTCGCTGAAACCGCGTTCTTTAAAATAACTTAACCCGATTGCTCTTCCATCAGTGTTTTTATGAAGCTTTTCCTGAAAATATGAATTTGCAAATTTTGTAACAATGAGTAAGCTATCCCTTTCGTTCTGTTGTTGAATTTCTTCAGCAGTTAATTCTTTCTCAACAACTTCGATATTATATTTTTTAGCAAGATATTTTAAGGATTCAGGATAACTTAAATGTTCATGCTCCATTATAAAGTTAACCGCATTGCCTCCTTTTCCACATCCGAAACATTTATAAATCCCCTTTGATGGTGAAACTGTAAATGATGGCGTTTTTTCGTTATGAAATGGACATAAACCCAAGTAATTTACACCACGTTTTTTAAGATTAACAAAATCCTGAACAACTTCGGTTATTTCAGCAGTATCAATTATTCTTTGTATAGTGCTATAATCTATCATTAAAAACTATTTATCAGTATTTCAGCAACTTATTAAAATTGGAGCATCAGCTAAAATACTAAAAATTCGATGCAATTTTTTTATTATTTAATTAAAAAGGAAACTTCTTTTAAATACGATCAATAATTTTTAAATTGGATGTCAAAACAAATGATATGAAAAATCTTGTTGTTTTAACAGGCGCAGGAATAAGCGCCGAAAGTGGAATAAAAACTTTTCGTGATATGGGAGGCCTTTGGGAAGAATACGATGTAATGGAAGTTGCAAGTCCACAAGCATGGGAAAGTAATCCGGAATTGGTTATGCGTTTTTATAACGAACGCCGAAAAAAGCTTTTAGAAGCATCACCAAACAAAGGTCATAAAGGACTGGTTGAACTTGAAAAATATTTCGATTTACATATAGTAACTCAGAATGTTGACGATTTACACGAAAGAGCAGGTAGTAAGAATATTCTCCATTTGCATGGAGAACTAAAAAAAGCCAGAAGCACTATTGACCCTAATCTGGTTTATGATATTGATGGCTGGGAATTAAAACTTGGCGACACCTGTGAAAAAGGATCACAACTTCGGCCACATATTGTCTGGTTTGGAGAAGCTGTCCCTGCTATTGCCGAAGCTGCTTCGATATGCGAAAGAGCAGATATTTTTGTAGTTATAGGAACATCTTTAAATGTATATCCGGCTGCAGGGCTGTTAGACTATGCTCCTAAAGGAATTCCAATATTTTTGATTGATCCTAATGATGTTCATACATCATACAAAAATGTAAGCTTTATTAAGGAAAAAGCAGGAACAGGAGTGCAAAAACTAATTGATATATTAAAAGAAAAATTTATTAATGATTAATTAGGATTTTTCTTGTATTCAACAACTTGCCATCAATCTGAAGAGAACAAAAATATAATCCATTCTTATAGTCAGAAACTGAAATTTTGAAGTTATCTTGTTTTTCTTCAAGTGATTTAGTGTATACCACAGCACCAATTGAATTATAAATTTGGAGTTTAGCTTCTTTTACAAAAATGATATCATATTCGATAAATAAATAATGAGATGCAGGGTTTGGGTATAACTTTAATTTCTGTAGCTCATAAAAATTAATACTGGTGGAATCACTCTGATTTTGATCGCCAAAAGGATTATTTAAATTGCTGTTTTGACTTGCCGATACGGATCCAAAAATAAATGTGGAAATTATAATGAGTAAAAACTTTTTCATAAGCAAAGCAATTAATTGTTATCTAATATACAAAATAACAAAAACTATACCTATCTATACGGGCGAAAAATGTTAAAGTTTGCTAATAAACCTTAATTAATTCAATTATAGTTTCTCTTTTTTGAGTAATTTTAAATCATTGTTATATAATCTCAGCCTATGAAAAAATCTCTTTTTATTCTAATTACATTACTAATAAGTCAACTCGGATTTGCTCAAACCTTTGGTGGTGGTATTTTTGGAGGTCTTTCTGCATCGCAACTCGATGGTGACAGATCGGGAGGATATCATAAGGCAGGCTTGTCTTTTGGGATTTATACCAATGCCAAAATTAATAAATATATTGATGCTCAAATGGAGTTAAAGTATATTCAAAAAGGTAGTAAATGGGAAAGTGAAGATCAAAGTGTTTTTTACTTATCGAAATTAAATTATATTGAATTACCTCTTTTTTTAAAATATAATTTTTTAAATAAGTTCAGTGCAAATATAGGATTAGCTGTCGGGTACTTACAAAAATCTACCGAAAACAAAGATCGTATTGGCGATGAACCTGCCGATCCTCCTTTCGATGAATTTGAGTTCTCTGGTCTGGCTGGTATAGAATACAAAATAATTGAAAATCTATTTTTTAATGTTCGTTTTAATTATTCTATTTTACCAATAAGGGATCATCCGGGAAATCAGGTATATTTTTTAGATAGAGGCCAGTACAACAATGCGCTTACATTTGCTGTTTATTATCAAATAGACAACTTTGGTAAAAAATGAATTTATTAACAGATGAAAAAAAGAAAAATAATAATAGCTGTTACAGGAGCAAGCGGATCAATTTATGCCAAATTACTTTTCGATAAGCTTCTTAAACTTAAGAATCAAATTGAAGATATTGGTATAGTTTTTTCTAAAAATGCCAAAGAGATTTGGGAATATGAATTGGGAAATAAATCATATAATGATTATTCCTTTAAACAATATGAAGCAAATGATTTTTATGCACCTTTTGCATCAGGCTCGGCTCAATATGATACTATGATTATTTGTCCATGCTCAATGGGAACTCTTGGGCGAATTGCAAATGGAACGTCAGATGATTTAATTACAAGGACTGCAGATGTTATATTAAAAGAAAAACAAAAATTAATTTTGATTCCCCGAGAAATCCCGTATAATTTAATCCATATTAAAAATATGGAAACAATTACTTTGGCAGGAGGAATAATTTGTCCTGCAACACCTTCATTTTACTCAAGACCTAAAAATATTGAAGATGTGGTATTAACAGTAATCAACAGAGTTTTAGATTTGGCTGATTTAGAAATTGATTATAAAAGATGGGGGAAGTAATTAGTTAAAAGGTAAAATAGTTTAACAGTAAATTGGGAATACATTAATACCAGTACATCAGGCATATTTAGCTTCTGATAATATTTGATTTTTAAAAAAAGATTTTATATATTTTTCCCTACATATATCGACTGGAACATTAAATTTAGATTGAATTTCCTGCTTTAATTCTTGCTTTATTTGATAAAGATTTGATGTATTTTCCTCAAATTCAATAATTATATCAATATCACTTTTATCAGATTGTTCATTTCGGGCATATGAACCAAAAATTCCAATTTTTATTAAATGGTATTGAACCTTAAATCTTTCCTTGTTCAAGGTCAAATAGGTTAATATTTTTTCGGAATTTATCATTTCTATTTGTTTAAATTCAAATATACTATTTTTTTAGATAAATTGAAACTGACTCACTCCTGCATTACTTTTAACTAGTGATTAGGATTAGTTTATTAACAACTTCAAATCAAGCAACAGCCAATGCAGCAATACTCACTTTGGTGTCTTTAATTTCCAGAATTGCATTTACACAAGCCTCAAATGTTGACCCGGTTGTAACTACATCGTCAACTAATAAAATGTGATATCCTTTTAAAGCATTTTCGTTTGTAACTTTAAAGATTTTTTCAACATTTTTCCATCGTTCAAACCTCGATTTACGGGTTTGTGTTTCGGTTGCAACAGAACGAATAAATGATTTAATATCCAAAGGTATTTGCATAGTTTCGGATAGTCCTTTTGCAATCCATTCGCTCTGATTGTATCCGCGTTTTTTCAATTTGCTTTTATGTAAAGGGACAGGAATAATTATATCAATCTGATTAAAAACACTATTTCTTAAATGATTCCCAAAAGACTTCCCAAGGACATATCCAATTTCTTTGTTACCATGATATTTAAACTTATGCATCATACCCTGGTATTTACTGCCTTTACTAAAAGTAAAAAAGCCAGTTGCATACTCCACCTTTGTTCTCCCCCAAAATAGTTGTGACACAGGATTATCGATTTCTTTATGATAATTCGTTTTTGGTAAATTATATAAACATTTCGTGCAAATTAGTTCCTCCTGATTTACCAGATGCGAATTACAAACAATACATAAGTCCGGAAAAAAGAGATTGAAAAAGTCGTTTAAATATTGAGCAAATAAGTTCATTTGTAAATTATCTTTACTCTAAGTTAACAATACTATTTTAAATTTCCCCACTCATCATAAAATTGTTTCAAAAAAACTTCCATAAAACGATGCCTGTCCTGGGCAATCTTTTTTGCTGTTTTTGTATTCATTCTATCTTTAAGAAGTAATAGTTTCTCGTAAAAATGATTTATGGTTGTTCCTTTTGAATTTTTGTATTCTTCGAAACTATTATGTAGTTCAACATTTTTTTCAGGATTGTGCATTTCATTGCCAAATTTACCACCAAAAGCAAATGTTCGCGCAATTCCAGTTGCCCCAATAGCATCCAAACGATCAGCATCCTGTACAATCATACCCTCGATGGTATCCATTTTATCTTTTACACCAGCACCTTTAAATGAAATATTTTTTATTACATGAATAACTTTATCAATTATGTCATTTGATAATTTTAATTGAATAAGCCAATCGCTAATAACTTTTAGGCCTTCACTTTCATTTTTATAAAATTTCCAGTCAGCTACATCGTGAAGTAATGCAGCAAGCTCAATAATAAACAAATCTCCGCCTTCTTTTTCGCGAAGCTTTTTAGACATATTCCATACCCGATAAATATGCCACCAATCATGACCGGAACTATCCCCTTCAAGTTTGTTTTTTACAAATTCAATCGTTTTATCAATAATCTCGTTTTTACTCATGATTTTTTAGATAAAAAAACCCGCAAAAAGCGGGTTTCGTAGATATTTCAAGGTTATTTATTCTCTTAATTTTTCTTCTCTTTTCCATTCAACTTCTCTCCCAAGTAATGAAAATCCAATATATCCCTTTACATGTAAAATAATATCATCTCCTTCTTCAAACCACATAAAACATTTATATGTTTTCCCGTTCTTTGGATCATAAATTTTTCCGTCAACCCATTCCTGAGCTTTTTCATCATAATTAAAAGATTTTAAAAGTTGCAATCCAAGAATTGGTCGTTTTTGTAATTCCGGATTAGAATTTTCATCATCAACTTTTGGAGTACCATCTTCTTCGTTTGGTTCATCCAGCCATTTAATATCCCCGTAATATTTCCCATTTTTGGCTTTGAAAATTTTAACCTGAGAATCGCCTTCTTGTGTAAGCCAATATCCAAGAACATTATCAGCATCTTGAGCAAATAAATCAGGAGATAAAAATATTGCCAATAAAAGAGCAGTAAAAAACAATTTAGCTTTCATATTTAATAGTTTTAGTTTTTAGTAATTGGCAAGATAAGAAATTTTGTTTAATATCAATAATACGAATATAAAATCAATTTTTGCATTAGGTAACTATTCGGATAATTATTTTTTTATATCTGTAACGGACCAAATTCTTAATCGTCTTTTAGCAAATATCTTTTTATTGATAAACAACAAACATTTTATTATCTTCGTTATCTAATTTAAAATTGTATCCAAATTAATAATTATAAAAATGATGTATTATGAGAATTAAAATTTATTTGATACTGAGCCTTTTGCTAGGTTTGTTTTTAAAGCCTTTATCAGGGCAAAACATTGAAGAATATAAACTTGAAAACGGATTAACCGTATATTTAAATGAAGACCACAATACTCCGGAAGTTTTTGGAATGGTTGTTACAAAAGCAGGTGCAAAAAATGATCCTGCAGATGCTACCGGAATGGCACATTACCAGGAGCACATACTTTTTAAAGGAACAACTAAACTCGGAACAACAAATTGGGAAAAAGAAAAGGTACATATTGATAAAATTTTCGAACTATACGACAAGTTAGGTAAAACAACAGATGAAGAAGAAAGAAAAACTATTCAAAAATTAATAAACGAAGAATCGGTTAAAGCAAATGAGTATGCTATTCCAAATGAATTTAGCAATGTGCTAAACAGTATGGGAAGCAAAAATATAAATGCAGGAACAGGTCCTGATCAAACAGTATTTTATAACTCTTTTCCTCCAAATCAAATTGAAAAATGGTTGGAGCTCAATGCGCATAGGATGAAAGATCCCGTATTTCGCGGTTTTCAATCGGAGCTTGAGGTAGTTTACGAAGAAAAAAACATGTATTCCGATCAATTCATGTCAAATCTGATAGAAAAATTCCAGAAGAATTTCTTTAAAAATCATCCTTATGGCCAACAAACAATAATAGGAACAATTGATGATTTAAAAAATCCTTCGTTAACTAAAATGTATGAATTTTTTAAGAATTATTATGTTGCGAATAACATGGCTTTGATACTATCAGGAAATTTTGATTCAGAAACAGTAAAACCATTAATTGATAAAACTTTCGGAAAATTAGAGTCGGGGAATGTGCCTGAACCTAAAGTATGGGAAGAAGAACCTTTCGATGGTCGTGAATTTGTTGAAGCAAAACTAAGTCCGATAAAAATTGGATTGCTGGGATTCAGAACTGTTCCCAAAGGCCATCCGGATAAAATAGCCCTGGATATTGCTCAGAATATTTTATCAAATTATAATCAATCCGGTTTATTGGATAAGCTCTCAATTGATAATAAATTAATGTTTGCAGGAGTAATTCCTTTACCTTATAACGATCATGGAGCAACTCTTGTGTTTTTTGTTCCAAAAATTGTTGGCCAGAAACTTATTTCGGCTGAAGAGCTTGTGTTAGAGCAATTACAAAATTTAAAAACCGGAAACTTTGACGATTGGAAAGTTGAAGCAGCAAAAAAAGATTTATATGTTAAGTTTCAGCAATCGATAGAAAACCCACAACGCAAAGCTTATTTAATTAGCGATGCTTTTGTGAAAAACGAAGATTTAGATGAGATATTCAACTATCCTGAAAAAATAAAAGCTATTACTAAACAGGATGTAATAAATGTTGCCAACAAATATTTCGGCAATAACTTTTTAGCATTTCATTCTAAAATGGGATTTTCAAAACCTGAAAAAATTGAGAAGCCGGATTATGAACCTGTTATCTCAAATACAAATGCTAAGTCTGAATTTGCTGAATATTTAGAATCATTACCAATGATAGCTGTAGAACCAGATTATGTTGATTTTGAAAAAGATGTTATTACAAAAGATATAAAAGAAAATCTACATCTATATCATGTTAATAATCCGGTTAACGATATTTTTTCATTAGAAATAAAATTCGGAATTGGTAAAATAGAAATTCCATTGCTTGATTATGCCAGTGATATAATGAATTATGCAGGAACTAAAACTAAATCGGTAAGTAAATTAAAACAAGAATTTAGCAAAATTGGTTGTAGTTATTCAATATACTCCGATAATAACTATACAACAATCAGCATTGAAGGTATAGAAGAATCATTACAAGAAGCATTGATATTAATTAATGATTTGATAAACAATCCTGCTTTAGAAGAAAATAAATTAAACAATATTTTAGAAAATAATAAAGCTGACAGGAAAATGGAAAAGGCTGAAGCTGATGGTGTTGCAGATGCATTATTTGAATATGTAAAATATGGGAATAAGTCAGATTATATTGACAGGCTGACCTTAAAAGAAATTAAGAAACTTACTACAGAAGAATTATTAGACGCTTTTAACAAGGCTACTCAATTTGAAACAGAGATTCATTATGTCGGGCAAAAAAGCTCAGATGAAGTAATGGAAATAATGAATACAAACCTAACTTTGGCAACTGATTTAAACAAAACCAAATCTCCACAGGAATTAAAAATTAATCAGTATCAGGAGAATATTGTTTATTTGGTAAATAAGAAAAAAGCTCTTCAGAGTAAAATTTATTTCTTTGCTAATCAAGACGATTATATTCCTGAACAACAAGCCTATATCGATGCATTCAAAATGTATTTTGGCGGTGGATTCTCAGGTTTAGTTCTTCAGGAAATAAGGGAATATCGTTCGTTAGCCTATTCAGCCGGGGCATCAATTCGTACACCAATAAACATAAATGGTCAAAGCTATTTCGTGGGTTACGTTGGAACACAAGCAGACAAAACGCTTATAGCACTTGAAATTTTCAATGGGCTTATTCGCGAAATGCCTGAGAAATATGAACGAATGCCTATGATCAAAGATTATCTTATACAATCATCAATCATTGACAAACCTAATTATAGAAATTTAAGTACAACAGTTGTAGGTTGGAAAAGAAAAGGATTTAATGATGATCCTGCAAAAATTAATTCAGAAATCTATAGTAAATTAGAATTTGATGATATTGTTAAATTCAATAAAAAGAACTTAAAAAACAAACCTGTTGTTATTGCAATTGTTGGTGATAAAAAAAGAATCGATCTTGAAGAATTAAAAAAATACGGAAAAATCATAGAAATTAAGGAAAAAGATCTTTTTAAAGATTAAAACATAAAACCCCGGCTCACTCCCGGGGTTTTTATTGTTTATAAAAGTAATTTATATGCGACACTATGATGAATAATTGGTATTACTAATATGATTTAACCATTCCATAAAAAAGTATATGAAGAATATCATCCAGTTTTTTTTCCATATCTTTCATGTCTATTTCCTGTTCAATAATCATGGTTGTCTCCAAACCCTTTAGGAAGGTAACAAGAGCCATAGCCGTAAATTTTGTATTTGTTATATTAAAAACTCCCTGATTTACGCCTTCCTCTAAAATATTTTTAATTGTTTGCTGTTCATCTTTATCGTATTTTTTTCTGATTCGCTCAGTAAAAACCGGGTTCCCCAGATAATCATTTTTTAATGCCTCATAAAAATTAACCATCTCCTTAAGATATTTCATTCTTATAAAAATATAGTTCCTGATTTTATCTTTCGGATTATCGTTTACATTAATTACTCTTTTTTCAAGTTCTAAACTCAGGGCATTAGCCTCTTTTTTTACTACTTCTTCAAAAATTTCTTCTTTGCTTGTAAAATAATAATAAACTGAGCTTTTTCCCATTCCAGCAGCATGAGCTATGTCTTCCATGGTTGCTTTTTTAAATCCGAGTTCGCTAAAAATATACAATGCAACATTTACAATCTTGAGTTTTATTAATTTTTGCTTTTTTAAAATATGCTCTTTTATCATTTTTCGAATATTTTTAGTTTGAGTTCTAAAAATACAACATAAAAAGTTAGGAGCAAATTTTTTTGCCCATTTTTAATGAAGGTTAATTTTATGATTTATGCAAGGGTATAATCAAGCTGCTTTTTTTCTAAATCAGCTTTTACAATTTTAATTTTCACAGGGTCTCCAAGCTGATAAGTTTTTTTATTTCTCCTGCCAATAATTGAATAATTATCCTCATCGAAAAAATAGTAGTCGTCGTCTAACTCACGAATATGAACAAGGCCTTCACATTTACTTTCATTCAGTTCTACATAAAAACCCCACTCTGTTACACCCGAAATAATTCCATCAAAATCTTCACCAATATGCTCTTTCATGAATTCAACTTGCTTATATTTTATTGATGCACGTTCAGCTTCGGCTGCCCTTTTTTCCATTTCGGAAGAGTGCTTACACATATCTTCATATTTGTTTTTATTCTTACTTTTTTCACCCTTAATATAATCGGTTAACATACGATGGACCATCATATCAGGGTAACGTCGTATTGGTGAAGTAAAGTGAGTATAATATGGAAATGACAAACCATAATGTCCAATATTTTTTGTAGAATATATTGCCTTTGCCATTGAGCGAACTGCTAATGTTTCAATTACATTCTGTTCCTTTTTGCCTTGAACCTCATCAAGCAAATCATTTATAGAAGTAGTAATGTTTTTATGCCCGGAAGTATTTATGGAATATCCAAATCGATGTATAAATTTCGAGAATCTTTCCAGCTTTTCAGGATCCGGCTTATCATGAATTCTATATACAAAAGTTTTTGCTTTCTGTCCTTTTTTTACCTGACCAATAAATTCAGCGACACGTTTATTCGCCAGAAGCATAAACTCTTCAATCAATTGATTCGATTCTTTATGTTCTTTAAAAAACACTCCTAAAGGTTTGCCTTTTTCATCAATATCGAATTTTACTTCTACGCGCTCAAAAGAGATAGCCCCGTTTTTAAATCTTCGAGCCCGAATTTTTTTTGCCAATTCGTTTAGCAATAATAATTCACTTTTAAATTCACCTACACCACCTTCAATTATAGCCTGTGCTTCCTCGTAATCAAATCTTTTATTAGAATTGATTACAGTTCGTCCAATCCATTGATCCAGAATATCGGCATTTTCATCCAGCTCAAAAACAATACTATAACAAAGTTTTTCTTCATTAGGTCGCAAGCTACAAACCATATTCGAAAGCTTCTCCGGGATCATTGGAACAACTCTATCAACCAAATAAACAGAAGTTGCTCGCCCAAAAGCTTCATTTTCAACTATTGAATCCGGAGTAACATAATGTGTTACATCAGCAATATGAACACCGATCTGCCAATTTCCATTTTCCAGTTTTTGAATTGATAAAGCATCATCAAAATCTTTAGCATCGGTCGGATCGATAGTGAACGTTGTGATATCACGAAAATCCCGACGAGTCTTATAATCTTTTTCTGTAATTACTTCCGAAACTTTATTAGCTGCTTGTTCTACTTTTTTATCGAATTCATAAGGTAAATCAAATTCAGCTAAAATAGCGTGCATTTCGGTTTCGTTTTCACCGGGTTTACCTAACACATTAACGACTTCGCCAAATGGATTTCGATATTTTTCGGGCCATTCGGTAATTCGTACTACAACCTTATCGCCATTTTGAGCACCTTTTAGTTTAGGTAAGGGAATAAAAACATCATAAGGCATTTGTTTACTATTGGCTGTCATAAAAGCAAAGTTTTTTGAAACGTCCACAACACCAACAAAATTTTCTTTTGATTTTTTTATAATCTCAACAACTTCACCTTCCGGCTGTCTTCCACGCATTTTAGCATATAAATATACCTTAACAATATCGCCATTTAATGCGTGATTTAAATTCGATTGCGTTACAAAAATATCTTCGTCTGATTCTTCGGAAACAATATACCCTGCACCTTTCATTGTAAGATCAACTTCTCCTGTTATATATCCGCCTTGAGTTGTAAGTTTAAACTTCCCGCGCGATATTTCTACTAATATCCCGGAATCTCTTAATTCGTATAAAATAGCAGTTATTAAACCTTTTATTGAGTCATCTTTTATTTCAAACCGCTTTGCTATTTGTTTATAATTAAACAGTTTGGTTGGATTATTAGTAAACAATCCAATTATCTTATTTGTAAGCATCTGCTTATTCATTCCAAAACTCTTCTTCTTACCCTTCTTTTTTCCTTTTTTCTTAATTTCTTTATTCATATTATTTTAATGTTTTTTTCAATAATAATTAATCATTATTAATTGATAATTAGCCTATTGTTAATTCTTTCTTAAATTTTTCGGCAATTTCACGGATACTTGTTTCAATAAGTAAGAAAGTTTTACCTATCGCTTTTTTTACTTTTTCGTTTGAATATTTCGATACCGTTAAACTTGCCTGTATAATCTCTTTAGTGATTTCTCTTTTTTTAATTCCCAGAATACTTGCTGTTTTATCCAAAGTCACTGCTATTCTAAGCATTTTTTTTGTTGCTTCTCGTTTAGGCTTGTCAACATGCATAGCTTCGGCAATTTTATCGAATAGTTCTTTATAACTTAAATTTTCAGAATTAAGAACAAATCTTTCCGAACTAATTTCACTTTCCATTAGCTCAACCATTGAATAAACCACATCTCTTACATCAACAAAACCTGTTGCTCCGGTTGTGAAATATTTCATTCCTTTAGCTACCTTAGTAATTAATGAACCACTACCCGAGTTCCAAAATCCGGGGCCTAAAATCACTGATGGATTTACAATAACAGCGTTCAAGCCTTCCTGAATACCACGCCAAACTTCCATTTCAGATTTAAACTTGCTTACAGAATATGCCGAATGATATTTAGGCGAGGTCCATTTCGAATTTTCATCGATAAGTTCTCCATTTAAAGATCCACCCAGTGAAGCAATGGAACTAACATGGCAAAGTTTTTCAATATTATTACTCAAACAGAGATTAACCACATTCTCGGTTCCATGCACATTGGCATTTATCAACTGGTTTTTGTCTTTACCATCAAAAGAAACTATAGCTGCACAGTGGTACACTTTTTTAATGTCAGAGAATGCTTGTTCCAATGAATATAAATCAAGAATATCGCCCTCAACCCAATTGATTTTCTGTATTAAGTTTTCAGCATCATTCGAATAATACGAAAATATTTTCTTTACCAAGTCTATTTTTTTACTATTGCGAATCAGCGCTCTAACCGATTCGCCTTTTTTTGTCAGCTCATATAATAAGTGTGATCCAACAAGGCCTGTACCACCTGTAACTAAAATCATTTTATAAAATATTTTCTGATTCTTCTTTTTCCCAAATTAACTTTTTACCAAAACCTAAACGGTTATCAGTAAATTTAAGAAAACTTAATTCAACAACCCACAAATTAGTTTTCATTAGCATAGCCACCGGAAATCTTTTTAGGTATCTTGCTTTTACTTGTTTCAACAAATCATCATTAGGTTCATACATTTTGCCCTGAAACTGTACTCCTTGTATTTTCCCAATAACATTTGTTTCTAAAACAATTGAACCTCCAACAATATTCTGAATTAATGCATCTTGTGCATGTTTCGTTTCACGATCTGAGGTAAAAACCAACATATTTTCATTTTCGAAATAAACATAAAAACAGTTGGCACAATAAGGAATGTTTTTTCGTGTAGTCGCTAATGTTAATACGTGATGTTTATTTATAAATTTAATTATTCTTTTATCAATTTCGGACATATTTTTATAAACAGTTATTCTTCAAATTAGTTTAACAAAGCTAAGTATAAAATATTTATCCATTACGAGAAGCCCTTAACTCTAAAATAACTTTGCTTATCGTGTAAATCTTCATAAATTCGCAGAAATTTAACACTTAAAATTACGATTATGTTTTCAGGTATAGTTGAAGAAGCTGCTAAAGTTGTAAAACTTGAAAAAGATAAAGGCAATTTACATATTACTATGCATTGTTCTTTTGCAGATGAATTAAAAATTGATCAGAGTGTTGCTCATAATGGAGTATGCTTAACTGTTGTTAAAGTTGACAAAGATAATAAAACTTTTACAGTAACTGCAATTCAGGAAACTTTAGACAAGTCGAATCTCGGTTTACTTAAGGTTGATGACAAGGTGAACCTTGAGCGTAGCATGAAGATAGACAGCTTACTGGATGGTCATCTGGTTCAGGGCCATGTCGATCAAACAGCTGTTTGTAAAAATGTTCGTGAAGCTGATGGAAGCTGGTATTTTACTTTCGAATATGATCCTTCTCTGGAAGATTATATTACGGTTGAAAAAGGTTCTATTTCTGTTAATGGGGTAAGTTTAACCGTTGTAAATTCAAAAGACAAATCTTTTGAAGTAGCAATTATTCCATTTACTTACGATATTACTAATTTCCATCAATTTAAAGCCGGAACTGTTGTAAATATTGAGTTCGATATTATTGGAAAATATGTTGCACGAATTGTGAGACAGCAATTAGCTAAATAAAAATTAATCATAATATATTGAAAGCCTCATATATTATGGGGCTTTTCTTATATCATCAGGATTCTAATTTCTGTGTTTTACAATTTAATTATCTATATCATCAAAAAATTAAATGAGTGATAAAATTTTGATTGCATTTTATTGTACATAAGTCTATCTTTGTAGGCTTTAAAATATTGTAGGCCAATAAAAATATATAATATCAATGACTAAGAAATTTCCAGAATATAAGCAGTTAGATTTGTCGCAAGTGAATAAAGATATTCTTGCACGTTGGGATAAGAATGATACATTTCATAAAAGTATAACTACACGTGAAGGCAAACCTACTTTTGTATTTTACGAAGGTCCGCCATCAGCTAATGGAGTGCCGGGAATTCATCATGTAATGGCACGTGCCATTAAAGATATTTTTTGCCGTTACAAAACCATGCAGGGGTTTTTAGTAAAACGCAAAGCCGGCTGGGATACTCATGGATTGCCAGTAGAATTGAGCGTTGAAAAATCTCTGGGAATTACTAAAGAAGATATTGGAAAGAAAATTACCGTTGACGAATACAATAATACTTGCAAAAAGGAAGTAATGAAATATACCGATGTGTGGGAAGATTTAACACACAAAATGGGATACTGGGTTAATATGGACGATCCATACATTACTTTCGATAACAGATACATTGAAACTTTATGGTGGTTGCTCAAAAAACTTTTTGATAAAGGATTGCTTTACAAAGGATACAGCATACAACCATATTCACCTGCAGCAGGTACAGGTTTAAGCACACACGAACTTAATCAACCGGGTTGTTACAAAGATGTTAAAGACACAACTTGTGTTGCCCAGTTTAAAGTTGTTAAAAACGAAAAGTCAGAATTTTTATTTAACGATACAGATACCGATGTTTACATTTTAGCCTGGACAACAACTCCATGGACACTACCTTCGAATACGGCTTTGGCTGTTGGAGAAAAAATAAAATATGTTAAAGTCAGAACATTTAATCAGTATACCGGAGAGCCAATTGTGGTTGTTCTTGCAAAAGATTTATTTAACGCTCATTTCGATAAAAAATCCGAAGAATTAAATCTTGAAGATTATAAAACAGGTGACAAGAAAGTTCCTTTCAAAGTTCTTTCTGAGTATACAGGGAAAAATCTTAAAGGAATTTATTATGAGCAGTTAATCGACTGGATTAAGCCGGAACGTGAAGCTTTTCGTGTGATAATCGGCGATTATGTTACTACCGAAGATGGAACCGGCATAGTTCACATTGCTCCAACTTTTGGAGCCGATGATGACCGTGTTGCAAAACAAAATAATATTCCTCCATTGGTAGTTTACGATAAGGAAAGTACAATGCACCCTTTGGTTAGCAAGCAAGGACGAATGTATCCGATAGAAAGTCTGGATTCTGAATTTGTTTCGAAATACGTTAATATTGATTCATACAAACCTTTCGCCGGAAGATTTGTAAAAAACGAGTATGATCCTAAGCTGTCAGAAAACGATCCGACTATAGATGTGGATATCTCTGTGATGCTGAAAAAAGAAAACAAAGCTTTCAAGATTGAAAAACATGTTCATAATTATCCACACTGCTGGAGAACCGATAAACCTATTCTCTATTATCCTTTGGATTCATGGTTTATTAAAACAACTGCTTCACGCGATCGAATGATCGAGTTGAACAAAACCATTAACTGGAAACCGGAATCAACAGGGACAGGACGCTTTGGTAAATGGTTAGAAAACTTACAGGACTGGAATCTTTCTCGTTCTCGTTACTGGGGAACACCATTACCAATTTGGGTTTCGGAAGACAAAACAGAAATAAAATGTATTGGATCGGTTGAAGAGCTTTTCGATGAAATAGAAAAATCTGTTAAAGCAGGATTTATGAAAGAAAATCCATATGCTGATTTTATTGTTGGAGATAATTCAAAGACCAATTACGAAAAAATTGATTTGCACAGACCATATGTTGATGGTATATCTCTGGTATCGGATAGTGGACAGAAAATGACTCGTGAATTAGACCTTATTGATGTTTGGTTTGATTCGGGAGCAATGCCTTATGCACAAATCCATTATCCTTTCGAAAATAAAGAATTAATCAGCCCATCCCCAACCCTTCCCAAAGGAACGGGAATTGGAGGGGGCTTGTTCCCTGCTGATTTTATTGCCGAAGGTGTTGATCAAACTCGTGGATGGTTCTTTACTTTGCACGCAATTGCGGTAATGTTATTTGATTCGGTAGCTTATAAAAATATTATTTCGAATGGTTTGGTTTTAGACAAAAGCGGTGCGAAAATGTCGAAACGACTTGGTAATGCTGTTGACCCTTTCGAAACGATTGAAAAACACGGCTCCGATCCATTACGCTGGTACATGATTACTAATGCACAACCATGGGATAATTTAAAATTTGACTCAAGTGGTTTAGATGAAGTAAAACGTAAATTTTTCGGCACACTTTATAATACTTATTCATTCTTTGCATTATATGCAAATGTTGATGAATTTAAATATACAGAAGAAGAAATACCTGTAAGTGAAAGGCCGGAAATTGACCGCTGGATTATTTCGTTACTTAACTCACTTATTAAAGAAGTAGAAACCGATTATGAAAATTATGAACCAACACGTGCAGGTCGTGCAATTCAGGAATTCGTTACCGAAAATCTCAGTAACTGGTATGTTCGATTAAACCGTAAACGATACTGGGGTGGAGAATATTCTAAAGATAAGATTGCAGCTTACCAAACTCTTTATTCTTGTTTGGAAACTGTTGCAAGATTAATGGCTCCAATTTCACCTTTCTTTGCCGATCAATTATTTACTGATTTAAATTCGATTACAGAGAAAGACTTAACTGAATCGGTTCATATTGCTGATTTCCCAAAATATGATAAGCAATATATTGATAAAAATTTGGAAGAAAATATGGACATAGCTCAGCGAGTTTCGTCTATGATTCTTGCATTACGTCGAAAAGTAAACATCAAGGTTCGACAGCCATTAAGTAAACTAATGATTCCTATTTTGGATAAATCGTTACAAGCAAAATTCGAAGCTGTTCGGAATTTAGTGCTTGCAGAAGTAAATGTAAAAGATGTTGAATACATTACTGATACAACAGGTGTATTAGTGAAAAAAATTAAACCAAACTTCAAAACATTAGGTCCTAAGTATGGTAAATTAATGAAACAAATTTCGCAGGCTGTTGCTCAAATGTCGCAGGAAGAAATAGTGACTTTCGAACGCAATGAAAAGTACGAACTAAACGTTGATACAGAAAAGATCAATCTTGCTTTGGAAGATATTGAGATAACTTCTGAAGATATACCGGGTTGGCTAGTTGCAAATGATGGTAAATTAACTGTTGCTCTTGACATTACAGTTACTGACGAATTAAGAGAAGAAGGTATTGCGAGAGAATTTATAAATCGTATTCAGAATATTAGAAAAGACAGTAATTTTAAGGTAACAGATAAAATTGAGATACAAATACAAAAACACAATTTAATAAATAAGGCTATTGAAAAATACGGTGATTATATAAGTACACAAACCTTAGCAAAATCAATAGGTTTAGTAGATAAATTCGAACAAAACACGGTACATTTAGTAGAGATTACCGAAGAGATAAAAACGTATATTAAAATAGACAAGATAAGTTAACAATTGCTTTTTTGAATAAAAATAATTGTTATCTTTAGATCGACTTAAAATTGATGAATTATGGAGGAAAAGAAAAGATATACAGCAGAAGAGTTGGTAGAATTCAAAGAAATAATATTACAAAAACTTGAAAAAGCCAAACAAGATTTCGACATATTGAAAAAGACAATTACTCATAGCGAAAGTAACGATACCGAAGATACCTCGCCTACTTTTAAAGTTTTAGAAGAAGGTGCAGCTACTCTATCTAAAGAAGAAGCCGGAAGATTGGCTCAGCGTCAACAGAAGTTTATACAGCATTTACAAGCTGCACTTATTCGTATTGAGAATAAAACTTATGGTGTTTGCCGTGAAACAGGTAAATTAATTTCTAAAGAAAGACTTCGTGCGGTTCCGCATGCTACTTTAAGTATTGAAGCTAAGAAAAATCAACGATAATCGTTTTTAACATATTGTATGGAATGATTGGGTCAAAACGACCCAATCATTTTTTATTATTCAACTCTTTTTAATAGTTTTATGCCCAAATAAAAAACGCAATAATGAAATCTATTACAATAAAATCTATAGCAATTATTTTACTTATCTTAATAATTGATCAGATCCTAAAAATCTGGATCAAAACACATATGATTTTAGGACAAGAGTATGATATTCTTGGTAATTGGTTTATAATTCATTTTACAGAAAATAACGGTATGGCCTTTGGAATAGAGTTTTGGGGCAAAAATGGTAAAATTTTCTTAACTCTGTTTCGAATTATTGCTGTAATAGGCATCGGATGGTATTTAAAAACACTCATTAAGCAAAACGCGCCTAAAATGGTTGTTATAAGTATTGCACTGATTATGGCAGGAGCTATAGGGAATATCCTCGACAGTATTTTTTATGGTGTTATTTTCGATGAGAGTTTTTATCAAATTGCTAAATTTATGCCCCGTGATGGAGGCTATTCTGCCTGGCTTCAGGGCAGAGTTGTTGACATGTTTTATTTCCCAATATTTAATGGTCATTATCCAAGCTGGTTCCCATTCTGGGCAAATCAGGAATTTATATTTTTTCGACCTGTATTTAATATTGCAGATTCTTCCATAACTATCGGAGTAGGCTATATATTGATATTTGAAAGATCATTTTTTAAACATCTTGATTAATTTTAAGCCTTGCTGAATAATAAAAAGTTTCCGATATTCGTAAAAATATCGTTACTTTATTAGAAATTTAAATTCAGCAATCATGTATCATATAATCGTTCCAATAGACTTTTCAGAAGAAGCACTAAAGGGTCTTGATCTTGCCATTTTACTTTCAGGCAGTTTAGAATGTAAAATAGAAATGGTATACGTTCAAAAAAAGAGTCTTGATTATAATCCGGGATCAAAAGAAGAAGAATATAAATATGCAGAAAAAGAATTTAAAGCCATTTTAGAAAAACATAGTTCAAAACTGGCCCCAAAAGTAAGGTTGAGTTATATTATTAAATCAGGTAGAATTTACCAGGAAGTTGTTAACCAGGCCGAATCGTTTAAAGATTCTTTTATGGTAGCTTCAACACATGGAGCGTCAGGGTTTGAAAAGTTTTTTATTGGTAGTAATGCATTTAAAATTATATCGGCAACTAGTAAACCTGTTATAACTATAAGAGGAAGTGTGTTGCCGGAAAAAATCTCAAAAATTATATTACCACTCGATATTTCAGCAGATACCCGGCAAAAATTACCATTTACAGCTGAAATGGCAAAATGGTTTGGTGCAGAAGTACACGTGATAACAGTAACATCGCTTCAAACGAAAGATATTAGTAAAAAACTTACAGCTTATTCGAACCAGGTGTGCAAATATCTTGATAAACATGGAATAAGACACAAAACAGAATCCTTGATTGGATCAAACCTTACCGATTTGGTTATTGATTATGCAAACACCATTAAAGCCGACCTTATTTCTATAATGACCGAACAGGCATCTGATGGGACTTTCATTATGGGAACAGCAGCACAACAAATGCTTAATAAATCTACCTTACCTGTATTAAGCATTAATCCTAAAGAATTGCGTATTTAGAAAGCTTTAAGAACGCATTATTAGTTTTTAAATGTAACGATAAAACAGTCGGGGTATTCTTTTGAAAGTTTCTTTTTTAAAGAATTTAACTGTGCATCAGAATTGTAATTACCCAAAATAATTCGATATACTCTTTGCTTTTTTATTGTTGCAACTTCAATGAAAACTTCTTCGTTATATTTCTTTTTTAATCCTTCAGCCAATCTAAATACATTCTCGTCATCTTTGTAACTGCCTATTTGAACTCCTTTGCCGCCTGGAGAAACAACATCAACATTTACTTTATAGTATATTTTATTTTGAAGTTTCTTTTTTGCTGAGGGTTTATTACCCGGCAAATCATCAGTCGAAGCAATAAGCTCAATTTTAACCTTTGCCAGGCCTTTGTTAACGATTCCCAATTCCTGTGCTACAGATTTTGAAAGATCAATAATCCTATTATCTACAAATGGCCCCCGATCATTTATTCGCACCACAGCATACTTGTTGTTTTCAAGATTTGTTACTTTAACAATACTTCCAAATGGCAATGTTCTATGAGCAGCAGTTTTTTTTGCATGATAATAGATTTCACCATTAGCTGTTTGTCTTCCTTCAAACTTATCGGCATAAAAACTGGCAATCCCCGTTTTGACATAATTCTTGTTTTGAGCATTTACTTTTGTTATTGTAACAATAAAAAAACAGCCTACTACCAATAAAATTTTATTTTGCATCATTAATT
>JAUWQL010000168.1 GCA_030611105.1 Bacteroidales bacterium | reverse complement strand
AATAAAAGATCTAACAGGTTTTAAAAACCTGTTAGGTCTTTATGGTTTATTAAAAAAAAATCTTTTTACGTGTAGGGTAAACCAATCTTTTATTATCTAAGTATTAGAAAAAACAAGTATATGATATAAAAGTTTTGGTTTGAGGGTGAAGGTTAGTTATTTAACAGAGTGATTTAGAGAGTACTTATGGTCAGTTTAGAATTGACTGGCCATAAGTTTTAAAAACAGATAATTTTGTAAAAAGAAATATATTTCATTATTTTAATACAATAATTGATAGCATAAATATATGATTCCTTCAGACAAAAAGATTTTAAGTAGAATTAAAGAAGGTGATATTAAGCAGTTTGAGATTCTTTTTAAAGAATATTATGAGAGATTATGTCAGTTTGCCATAAAATATGTGAAGAATATTGAACAGTCGGAAGGAGTAGTACAAGACACTTTTTATAATATCTGGAAGAATCATAAAACCTTAAATATAACAACATCACTTAAAGCATACTTATATACTGCGATTAGAAATAACTGTTTGCAGAAATTACGAACACGTTCTTTGGATATTAAATACGAGAATTATTATAAATCTCATTATGCAAATGAAAGCATTAGTCCGGCTGATGAGTTAGATGCTAAGGAATTATCAAAAGTTATAAATAAAGCATTAAATACGCTGCCTGAAAGATGCCGGGAAATTTTCAAAATGAGTAGATATGAAGGCTTAAAATACCATGAAATTGCTGATAAACTTTCAATATCAATTAAAACTGTTGAAGCAAACATGGGAAAAGCTCTAAAGCATTTCAGATTGTATCTGAGAGATTATGCCGAAGCGGTTTAAATAATTTAAAGAGGAAAGTTATGGAAACAAATAATAACATAGAAAATTGGGACATGATTGCCAAATATTATTCAGAAGAGTGCAGCCAGGAAGAGATTAATGAATTATTTAAATGGAGAGACGAAAATAAAGAAAACCAAATATTATTTAATCAAGTAAAACAGGACTTAGAAATTATTAATTTAAATAAATCGATGAATAAAATTAACGTAGACTCGGCTTGGGAGAAATTAAAAAACAGGATTCAGGAAGATGAACAAAATGTGCCGATAATTGAAGAGGAAAAAGTAAGGTTTTTAGCATTTCCTGCTGTATTAAAATTTGCAGCAACCATAGTGATATTACTAGGTATTGGATTCTTTTCTACAAAAATCTATCAAAAGATTTCTGATAAAACAATTACTCTTGAATATACATCATTAAACAAACTGGAAAAGGAAATAGTATTACCTGATGGAAGTACAGTTGTATTAAACTCAGATAGTAAAATATCTTATCCAAAAGTCTTTGCTTCAAATGAAAGAAGAATAGAGCTCGAAGGTGAAGCATTTTTTAATGTAACAAAGAATACTGACCAGCCTTTTATTATAGAAGCTAAAAATGCAGAAGTTAAAGTTCTTGGAACATCATTTAATGTTAACGCAAGTATTTCTGGAAATATGGTAGAAGTTTTTGTTGAAACAGGTTTGGTTCAGTTATCCAGAATGAAAAATGGTGACGAAAAAATCTTAATAAATCCTGGTGATATAGGAGTTTTAAGCACAGATAATCTTACTAAGGTAAAAAATAATGATCAGAATATAGTTGCATGGAAAACTAAAGAAATTGTATTCCACGAAGATAATTTAGAAAAGGTAATTAAAACTTTAAATAAAGTTTACAAAACTAACATAAAATGCAAGAGTCTGGACGTGTTAGAGTTAAGATATACATCTACTTTTAAGGATCAGGATATTGATTCTATTTTAAATGTTATTTGCCTGACTTTTAATTTAAAAATTGAAAGTACTGAAGATCAAATTTATCTTGTAAAACATGATAGTTAATTTCAAAATTATCTGTATATTAAATTTCTTTTATATGCAGTAATTTATGATTAACAAAAAGCGTAATATTATAAATACCATGATTCTTTTAATAGGAGTCATGGTATTTGTTTTTAGACCTTTGCAAGTCTGTTCTCAAACTAATTCTATTTTAGATAGTGTAATTACATATAAAACACGTAGCATATCTCTTTACGAAGGACTCAATGAAATTGGAGATATTGTTGGTTATGAATTTTCATATAATTCTGACTTAATAGCATCGAGGAATGAAATAAAAGTCAACTACGAAGAAATAGCACTAAGAAATCTTTTATCAAACCTTTTGAATGACACAACACTAATGTTCTATGTTGTAGACAAACAAATTGTAATTCGTAAAAAGAATTTAATGTATAATTTAGCATTAGCATCTAAAAGTGGAATAACAAACAGCAAAAGCTTTTTACAAATAATTGGAAGTATATATGACAGAGAATCCGGAGAACCACTTGCATTTGCTAATATCTCACTTTTAGGTAAAAGTATCGGTACAGTCACTAATGATCATGGTCGTTTTAATTTAAAAATATCATATAACAACCTATTCGATACACTGGCGGTTTCATATATAGGGTACAAGAATACATATATACCTATCAAGCAATTATCCTTTTACAAAAATAAAATTTACTTAAAACAAGATCGTTTTCAAATTCAGGAGGTTATTATCAGGAGTAATAATGCTGAAATTATTTTGGAACAAGCAATTGACAAAATTAAAGATAACTACTATACAGATCCTTATTATATAACGTCCTTTTACAGGGAGATCGTAACAAACAAAAATGAACTGGCCTCAATAACAGAAGCTGTTCTGGAGGTTTATAAAAGCCCTTATTTAGGTTTATATTCAGATCAAATTAAATTGTTGAAAAATCGAAAAAACGAATACTTTTTGCAAGCCGATACAGTTTCGTTAAAACTAAAGGGAGGATTATATGCAAGTCTTTATTTAGATATTATAAAAAATCCTTCTTATTTTTTAACAGAAGAATTCTTCCATTATTTTAATTATAACATTACAGAGATTGTAAATTTTGATAACAGTTCGGCCTACGTAATAAGCTTTAAACCAAAATTTTATATTGAAGATAATTCATTTGAAGGGGATATTTATATAAATACAGATCGTTTAGCGATTGTTGCTGTTGAGTTTAATATTACGGCTGAAGCTTTAGAGAAATTAGGAAGTAATTTGGTTGTAAAAAAAGCTTTTGGTACACGTGTTAAACCAACCGTTGTTAAATATCTTATAAATTACAGAAAAATAAATAATAAATATTTTATAAATCTTGTCAGAGGCGAATTGAAGTTTAAGGTTAAATATAAAAGGAAGTTATTTTCCACTGATTTTACAACCATATTCGAATTTGCAGCTAATAACATTGATACTGTTGATGTTAAGCGATTTAAAAGAATTGAAACTATTTCTACAAGTAATGTTTTTATTGACGAAAATTTTCAATACGATCATCAGTTCTGGGGAGAATATAATTATATATGCCCTGACGAAACCTTAGAAGAAGCTTTAGTTAGAATACAAAAGAAACTTGAAGAAATAGAAAAAGATTAATTTATTTGAAACTTGAAATTCAAAATTAAGGTAATGACTTAATGACAATGAATAACGTGAGTGAAACGAACAACTAACCATCAATGACTAATGACTAACAAAAATATAAACACATAAAAATGCTGGGTTATTCATTCTTTTTATAAGCTCTTACCCAATCAATCTCCATGTTACACGGAACTGAAGGATTTCCTTCCTGACTTATACCTGAACTTAATACAATGTACATTGGTTCTTCAGGAATTCCGGTTGTTTGTTCGTATAAAACAACATCATTAATTTTCCAGGTTAGCTTATCTTTGGTCCACTCTAAAGAATAAATAAAATAATCTTTAGCAAAATTAACACCACCTATGGATTTCTTATTCTTCTTGATATTTCCGTCACCATTCCAGTAATTAGCTACTTCAAGTTTTGAGGAAGATTTTTTACCATACTTAAAAATGTCAATTTCGGGCGTAATTTTCTCACCTAATAGCCAGAAGGCATGATGAACAGGATAGGAGTGATTTACTTTAATTTTAGCCTTAAATAAGCCATAATGCTGCCTGAAATGCTGTCCTGTATTTACTAAGCCTGAAGTATATTCAAAATCTTTTGAGTAAAAACCCATTGAAGGATCCCAAACTTTACCCTGAACTTTTTCCTGTTTGGTAGTTATTTTCAGATTACTGTTGTTTAGCTCTAAATTATCTTCTTTAAAAAACTGTTTCTCATTCATTTGAACATAGTCATCATTTAATAGGTTTTTACCCCAATAATAGCCGGTCATCCATTTATCAGCATCTAATTTATTTCCATCAAAATTATCTTCAAATGTAAGTTCCCACTCATGTAATTTATCAAAGTCGTTTTGCTTCTCTAATTTCAGGTACCATTTTATTTTATCCGAATTCTTAAGCTCTTTAAATTCCTCTGCTTGCTTGAATTCTTCAGACAATTTGAATTTATTTTTAGTTAACAGATATTTCTTTTCTTCTTTAAACTCTTCTGAATTAATATAAGCTTCCAACTCTTCATAATCAGCAATTTCTTGCGATTCGTTCAATTCAGCATAAATAGCAAGCTTTTCAGAATCCTTGAATTTAAAATACTGCTTAATTTCTGCAGATTTTTTTAGTGATTTATATTCTTTCTGTTTTTTAAACTCCTCGGTATTTTCAAACTTCAGGTTTTTAACTTCATCAATATGAGATTTAAACTCAGAAGAATTTACTTCTTTTTCTAATTCAATAAATGATTCTATTTCCTCTGAGTCATCCAACTGAAGGTATTTTTTGTATTTATCAGAGTCTTTAAATTTAAAGTAGTTTTTAATTTTCGATGATTTTTTAAGCTTCTCAAATTCCTTTCGCTTTTTAAATTCATCCAAATTTTCAATTTTGAGTTCTTTTACAGCTTTCTTATGTTCTCCGGACTTAATTACAGTTGTATGCTCATCAAGCTCTTCTTTTTCAGGAAACCCAATCCCTTTTTTAACATCTTCCTTTATTTTTTTTAATTCCTGAAACCTTGACAGTAAGTTATTATATTCTTCTTCTTTTTTCTTTTTTTGTAATTCAAGATCGCTTTTAATTTCATCAAAATTCAAGGAATTTATGTATTTCTCAAGCTCTAAAAATGAAGATATTTTATTTTGAATATCAGGTGAGATGTCACTATTATTCTCGGCATCTAAATACTTTTTAATTTTTGAAGATTTTTTAAGTCTTTCATATTCTTTAAGTTTCTTATATTCATCTAAATTTTCAATTCTGATATTTTTTATTGCCTTTTTATGTTCACCTGATTTAATTTTTCTGGTAATTTCATCTAATTCATCTTTTTCAGGGAAATCTTCTGCTTTTTTATACTTAGAATATTGTGTTTTTAATTCCTTATGTCGTGAAATAATAGTGTTTAACTCAGCTATTTTATTCCTTTTCTGTTGTTCTATGTCAACTTTTAAAGCATCAAAATCAATAGCTGCTATTTCCTTTTCAAGGTCAATAAAGCTTTGCAACTCTTGTGAGTTACTAAATTCAGTAAAATCTGATAATTGTTTTGAATCTTTGAGTATAAAGAACCACTTATACTTTTTCTTTAATCCTTTATATTTAGCCTGCTTATCTTTTATTTCCTGTGTTTTCTCTTGTTTTTGTTGTATTAGTGATTTCTTAAATTCGTCAAATTCAGGAGATGTAAAAAACTGATTTAACTCTTCGTAACCGGCAAGTTTTTCCGAATCTTTAAATGATTCATAATCTTTTAATTCCTGAGAATCTTTTACCTGGTAATAGGTTTTAATTCTCTTAGATTTTTTCTGTGCTTTATAGCTTTTCTCTTTTCCGAAAGGTTCAGAGCCGGGATACTTTTTGGCATTTATTTCTTTTTTTATGTCTTCAAACTCTTTGGAAGTCACAAATGCATCAAGCTCTTTATACCGGGCTAATTCTTCCGATGCTGAGTATGCATTGAAATCTTCAAATTCTTGTTTGAGTTTATTCTCTTTTTCTTCTAAAACAGAAGTTTTGGGAATCATCCCAAATTTTGCGTATAAGGAAAATTTTGCGCTCATAACTTATCTTTTTACTTGCCAATGGTTAAAGATATAAAAAAACATCAGATGTATTTATAAATAATTTGTTTTTATTAGACCTAACAGGTTTTGAAAACCTGTTAGGTCTGAGTCTTGCCTAAATATTAAAGCAATTATTTTGAAATAATATTTTAATATGGTATTTTTATATATAAGATTTACAGATTAAGTATAAGGCAGAAATGCAGGAAAAAGTAGTTTAAACAATAATCAAAAGATGAAAACATTTTCGAAACAAAACAAATCAGGAGCGAATATTCTACTTACAAACTCAAAAAAAGCAAAAAGCCGGCCATATTATATCAATCATAGTATTTTTGAAAACAATAGCAATACCACATTGTATGATAATATTTATTTTAGCCCTCATGGAAAGCATAATATAAATACCAATAAAGTAATACCAATTGTTGAAAACCGGAAAGAATCAGCTCTATTAGAAGAAATTGCCAAAAATCAATTTAAAAACAAGCAATATTACAATGCTTTACAAACTATTGAGAAATCACTTTACAATGCTCCTAAAAATTATAAAGCACACGAAAATCTTGCTTGTATTTTATTGGCAAAAGGATATAAACATGAGGCTTTTGATATTTACAGGAACGCTCAAAATAAAAAAAAGAAGCATCCACGTCAATTTTATATTAAACATTCAAACACAAAAAACAACACTTACTCCAAACAGTTAGAAACTACCGGTAAAAAAACGCCTGCTAATGAACTTGTACACAATTTTATTGACAATAAATCAAACAAAGAAAATCAATTATTAAATAATATCTTAAAATTTGTTAGCATATGTATTCTTTTGGGAATATTTATTTTGCTACCGTCATTCGCCAAAGCGCAAGAACCAAGTGCTCCATGGGTACCATTCAATTTATACAATCAACCCAATAATCAAGAAGTTATTGGTAAAAATAAATTAGAGTGGTATGGTTCTGGAGATGTAAACAACGACGAAACAATAAACTATCAAGATTATATTGATCTGGAATCAATGCCAAGCGATAGATCAGATGTTGATGGAGATGGAACACCTTCAACAGCAAATGATAAAATAATTTTACAAGAATTTTTAGATGGAGATAGAAACTATTTGCCTGGGCACCGGAATAAATTAGTATCAAGGGAAGAAAAAATAGATTGGTTAGAAAAATGTTTAGCAATTGATCAAACAGACACAATAAGTTACGATCCTACTAACTTTAATTGTGCACAATTTTCCTTAAATTTATTTGCTAATTTTTCAGGGATTGCTAATTTTGAAAATTATGATTATTTTTACAAATCTGATTAATTTTCAAGCTAATAATTTTTAAATAATCTCTTCTAATTTTTCAATTACCATAAATCAATTAAATCCATTATTATTGAAACAATAAACAATATATCTAAACAAAAACTTTATAAGTAACTACTACATAGTAACATTAAGATGAAGAAGAGAAATAAATTTGGATTAGTAGGGAAGGTTTTAGTGGGTGCTTTGGCAATTGGAACATTATTTCCTTCTTTTGCAAATGGACAAGAAAAACTACCAACAAAACAGATTCAACCCGAAGAAACAAATATTATATTAAAAAAAGAATTAGGAATTGATGCTAAAAAAAACATTTCTTTAAGTGAAGCTAAGACATTATATTCAAATCAATCTAGTGTCAAGTCAAGCATCAATTGACGGATAAAGTCTCTTTAGTTTGATCCTCGAATCTTTGGCTGTAAATCTCCAATTTATTTTCGCATCTTTATTATTTCTATAATCTTGCCAAGCTTCAACTTCTTGTCTCACAGT
>JAUWQL010000206.1 GCA_030611105.1 Bacteroidales bacterium | reverse complement strand
CCTGAACCTGCAATTACTATAACTCAACCTGTAACAGGTTCGGTTTTAACAGGAAATACGAATTTCAATATTGAATGGACTAGTACTGATATTAATACTATTGATTTATATTATAAACTTTGGGATGAATCAACATGGATTGAAATAGTAACAAGTGTTGACGCAACAAATAATTCATATACATGGATGGTTCCGGCAATCGAAAATGATTCTTGCCAGATAAAAGCAGTTAAATCTGATGAAGAAACTGTTTATGATATTTCTGGTAAATTTTATATTCAAACTGATATACCTGAACCTGTAATTACTATAACTCAACCTGTAACAGGTTCAATTTTAACAGGAAATACTAATTTCAATATTGAATGGACCAGTACTGATGTTAATAATATTGATTTATACTATAAACTTTGGGATGAATCAACATGGACTGAAATAGTAACAAATGTTGACGCAACAAATAATTCATATACCTGGTCAGTTCCGGCAATCGAAAATGATTCTTGCCAGATAAAAGCAATCAAATCAGATGAAGAAACTGTTTATGATATTTCCGATAAATTTTATATTCAAACTGATATACCTGAACCTGCAATTACTATAACTCAACCTGTAACAGGTTCGGTTTTAACAGGAAATACGAATTTCAATATTGAATGGACTAGTACTGATGTTAATACTATTGATTTATTCTATAAACTTTGGAATGAATCAACATGGACTGAAATAGTAACAAATGTTGACGCAACCAATAATTTATATTCTTGGGCTGTTCCGGCAATAGAAAATGATTCTTGCCAGATAAAAGCAGTTAAATCAGACGAAGAAATTGTTTACGATATTTCTGATAAATTTTATATTCAAACTGAAATTACTGGAATTATTAATTTATTAGATAAATATTCATTGCGAATTTATCCAAATCCTGTAAGCTCAAATTCTACCATTGATTTTGAAATAATGAATTTATCTAAAGTTAGCATAACCATATATAACTCTGCTGGCCAAAAGATTGATGAAATTGCTAACGGATATTTTAAAAATGGTATGTATTCTTTAACGATTAATGGAAATAATTTCAATAATGGAATATACTATTGTCAGGTTAAAATTAATATGGATATAATTACTCAAAAATTTATAATAAATCATTAAAAAGGCAGCTAAAAACTGCCTCTTTTTTATTCTACTGTCAAATTATATTCAACCCCTCTTTCAATCAAGTAATTTGAAATAAATTCAAAATTTTTCTTATCAACACCAATATATTCCGGTGGACAAATTCCTTTATGATCAACCATCCCCTTTAAAAACAAATTTGCTATGGCAGTACATGTATAACCTGTTGTACGAGCCATTGATGTTGTTTCTGTCTCTTTATCATATCTGTCGAAAAGATTATAGGTATATTTCTTCTCTGTACCATTCTCTGTTCCTTTAATGATTACCCTTAGCATAGTATAATCTTCTTCATCTTTTTTAAGCTCCCAGACAGGGAAAAGCAATTTTGTTGTAACATCAATTGGTCTGATCTGTTCTCCATTCACTAAAAGAGGATCGCTGGAAAAGAAACCTGTTTCTCTTAATACCTTAATGTATTTAATCGTACCCGGATAACGTAGTGTTTTTTCAATCATATTAGGAATTTTCATGGTTTTAATTAATGTTCTTAAACCATCAGTATTCCATGCTTCAAGTGATCCAATCGGTTCAAAATGACCAATTTCTGCTTCAGACAATGCTTCACGAACAACCAACTCTCCATTTAACATGTATCTTGCTGGTCGAATATACTCTTCCAGAACGTCCAAAGGTGAAAAAACTGCTTTATACTCAAACGGCCATTCACGTTTAAACGGTAATCCTCCGCCATAACACTTATAGCTGGTTACTTCCATCTGAGCATTATGATATCCAAGAATAATATTCCCCATTCCCGGGGCAACACCAGCATCAATAATTGCTGTTACATTATGTTTTTTCGCTAATTCGTCTAATTCAAAAGGATCTTCACGGAAAAAAGAAATATCAACAATATCCTTACCTGCTAAAATAGTCTGTTCAACTGTATCATACCCCATATATCCGGGAAGGCAACCAATAACCAAATCAAAATCTTTTACAACTCTTTGTATTTCGCCTTCTTCAGAAAGATCCGTTAATATAGTTTTCACGCTCTTGAAACTACTTAATTTTTCAAGACTTGTATGATTTATATCAACAGTGGTTACATTAAAAGATTTGGACAGATCAACAGCAATTGTTTTTCCAACAAGACCAGCTCCTAAAACAACAATTCTTTTCATAACAGGATGGTTAAATTATTTGTATGTAAAATTATAAAACTTTTCGATATCTGACCTACTTACTTTATCAATATCAACTGAAATTCTAATATTTTTTACAGGTCGGTCCTTGTCTGTAGTTGGTTGTGATGCAATAAGGTCAACCACTTCAAATCCACTCATTACCTGACCAAAAACTGTATATTTCCCGTCAAGGTGGTGTGCTCCCTTGTGGTTTTGAATAATATAAAACTGAGTGCTATTAGATTTCATTTCCGGATTCACATTATCTCCTTTTCGGGCAGCACCAATAGCACCATGTATATGTAAATGACGAGGTAAAATCTCAGCTTTAATCGGATCTTGGATTACTCTTGGATCATAATTAATTGCCTGATTCCGTGTTGAGTAATCTCCTGATTGAATCATAAAATGATTAATAACACGATGAAATATTATATGATCATAAACCCCCGCTTCTGCTAATTTTATAAAATTTTCCTTATGCAATGGAGTATCATCAAAAAGAATCAGCTTTATTTTTCCAAAATCAGTGTTTATTGTAATCAAATATTCTAAATCATTGTTCTCCTCCTGACAATAAGCAACAGAAACAGTAAATAACAGGATAATTAAAAAAAGTAGTTTCTTGTAAGCCATAAGCTAACCTAAAATCATTCCAATAATTGTTGCCGACATTAAAGAAGCTAATGTTCCGGCAAGTAAAGCTCTTAATCCCAATTGCGATAACAATACTCGTTTTTTAGGTGCCAAGGAACCAATTCCTCCAATCTGTATTCCTATAGAAGCAAAATTTGCAAAACCACAAAGCATATATGTTGACATAATAACAGATTTCTGCGAAGCAAATGCTCCTGCAGTTTTTAAATCTGCAAGACTAAGATAACCAATAAACTCTGTCATTATAAGTTTCTCACCTAACATACGCCCTACAAGAGTAATATCTTCCGATGCAACACCAATTAACCACATTAAAGGAGCAAATAAATATCCTAAAATAAATTGTAATGACAATTCATTAAACTGGCCATCAGTTACTCTGGCAATAACTTCGTTTAAGGATGTCCAATCGCCTATTTTTAAAAATATATAATTAAACATTGCAATAAAAGCAATAAACACAAGTAACATGGAGGCTACATTAACAGCCAATTTTAATCCTTGAGTAGTACCATTAGAAATTGCATCCAGAACATTTTTTCCTGCTTTCTCTTTCGAAATTTCAATATCAGAATTAATCTTTTCGGTTTGAGGTATTATTATTTTAGAAATAACAACAACTCCGGGTGCAGCCATTATAGAAGCCGCCAAAAGATGTTTCGCAAAAATCAGACGCTGAACAGGGTCGTCACCTCCAAGGAAAGCTATATATACCGCCAGAACACCTCCGGCTAAGGTTGCCATTCCTCCTGACATAACTAAAAGCATCTCAGAACGATTCATCTTGTCGAGATACTCTTTAATCATTAATGGCGATTCTGTTTGTCCCAAAAATATATTACCTGCTACCGACAAACTTTCAGCACCAGATAATCTCAATAATCGGGACATTGCCCATGCCATTGCCCAAACAATTTTCTGAATTATTCCTAAATAAAAAAATACACTTGTTAATGCAGAGAAAAATATTATAGTTGGCAATATTGTAACAGCAAAATTCAATAATGGAGATTCAATCTCACCCGACACAAATGACTTAAATAAAAATTTTGTTCCTTCGTTGGTAAAATCCAGGACCTTCACAAACAACTTACCAATAATCTCAAAGAAAGCCTGAATAAAAGGAACTTGAAGAACTCCTATAGCTACTAAAATCTGAATAAGTAATCCTATTCCAACAACTTTCCACGAAATGGCCTTTCGGTCGGTACTAAAAATATATGCAATACCAATAAGAACTAACATTCCAAACAATCCACGTAGAATATTAATAAAACTTAAACCCTCTCCTAACTCAGTATTAACAACACTATCCCCATCTACTAAACCTTTTCCGTTTACGTTACTTACAACTAAAGTATCTACAATCGTAGAATTTTCAATAATAGTATCTTTTGTTACACCATCATCATTAGCTTTTGCAATAAAATATGTTGATGTAATAAAAAGCAGGAAAAACAAACTTGTATAAACTATAATTTTTTTCATCTTCATTTAATTAATTTGGGTCTACTAAAAAGTAGAGTATAACTCAAAATAAAATTTAGAAACACTAATAATAAAGTAATTATTTTTTTCTTTTTTCTATCTCATCACGAATCATCGAAGCTTTTTCATATTCTTCATTTTTAACAGCCTCTTCAAGAAGTTCTTCTAAAACATGAATATCTAGTTTTTTATATTTATCACTTCCTGATAATACC
>JAUWQL010000109.1 GCA_030611105.1 Bacteroidales bacterium | reverse complement strand
ATTTATGTTTTCCTTTTTTTATTATCCCAATCAACTGTTCACGTTCCAGTTTCGTTAGGGTTACTTTATAAAATTTTGCCATAGTTTTTTCCTACAAAGATACAATAAAATACGTCATATCAAACTTGACTTGACACTAGTGTTATTTGAATAAAAATAAGTTGGAATATTACCTTGACGAATATGTGTTCCGATACAATAGAAGAATCTCAAACAGTAGAGGCCTACCATTTATGAGACTGCTTGAGCAGACTGTTGTTTCAGAACCTGTTACATACGATAAAATTATAAAAGAAAATCACGGGTATTGATCGGATACCCCATTAAAAACAAATATGAATAATCATCTTAATAATATTTAAAAATGTATCAAAGTAGAATTAATAACCACGCTCAATTCTTGCCATTAAATTTTTAATGCGTTTCGTGCTATTCATATAAAATATTTTTCTTATTTTTTCTGAGGAACCACTTACTAATGTTGATTTTGAAATTAAATTATTTAACCAAATCTCGGTCTCGGAACAAAAACTTTTATTGGTTGTCATTATATTATTAAGAGAATAGAGTTTTAAATATACAAATTTTAAGTCATCTGCCTGAATAAAAACATAGTTATTCTCAATGACAATATCACTAATATAAAGTTTAATATTTATATTTTCCGGTTTGTTAAATAAATTATTCATTAAATCAAGAAGACAATTACATAATATTAATAAGTCGTGCTTGTCATTAAATAAGAAAGATTCAAAGTAAAATTCTATAGATTTTAATATCCCTGAGATAGTATCAGTAGTCCAAATTTCAACAGAAGAAGTATTTTCATATATTTTAACAATTTTGCCGAGTGTTTCTTTAAGCTCTTCATGCTCTATTAATGAATTAAAATCAATGTTATTCCCTAAATCTTTCTTATTTTCATATTTTAGCATGTTAAATATCCAGTTATGAAGTCTAAAACTAGTTAATTCAGGATATTTAAATATGTGAAAAGAAGGTATATCATTAGCCGCTGTTATTATTCGAGTTTTTTTACAATGTTCGATAAAACTTAAGTCCTTATATATTTTCTGAAAACAAGAAAATACATCAGTTGAAGCATTAACTAACGATTTGTACTGAAAAATTATGTTTTCAGATTGGATATTACATAAACTATCAAATGAGATATTATAATGTTTACATAATAATTGGATTTCATTATAAGCAAGAGGTGTCTCTCCTCTAATTCGGCGATATGACGAATCTATGCTTATGTCCAGTATCTCGGACAAATCATACACAAGGGATTGATTATCGCTTATTTTAGATTTAATTTCCTTAAAAAAAACAATTTGTGCTGTGTTCATATAAAAATTGGGGTCTTTTAATTTTAAAAAGTAAAAAGTAATTATTTTCCACTAATTAAATGTAACCTTTTATTTTGGATTGGCAAAATATCCCAAAAGAATAACTTGTACTTGAATTTTATAATTCTAAACGGAAAAATATCCAACTAACCCGAAATACACATCAGAAATCCGTTATTATTATATTTATAATAAAGTTTTCTTTGATTAATTAAATTTGGTCGACTTCTTAATTAAAACTATTAACTAAAAAATAAAAAAAATGAATACAGATTATAATGATATTGAAGATGTTGTTGAAGCATTCAAAAAAGGAGAATTTTTAATTGTTTCTGACGATGAAAGCAGAGAAAATGAAGGAGATCTTATTATCGCCGCGGAACATGCAACTCCAGAAGCAATTAATTTTATGATTACGGAAGGTAAAGGTTTGGTATGTGTAACTATTAAAGAAAAAACTGCCAATAAGTTTGGCCTATATCCAATGGTTGAAAATAATTCTGACCATAATCAAACAGCTTTCACGATTAGCATTGATGCAACCCCTAAATATGGTGTGTCAACCGGCATTTCAGCTTTTGACAGATCTAAAACAATTCAGTTACTTATTGATGAGAATTCTGATAAAAGTTGTATGCAGGCTCCTGGACATGTTTTTCCTTTAATTGCTAAGTCAGGTGGTTTGCTGGAAAGAGATGGTCATACAGAAGCTGGTGTTGAATTGGCTAAATTGGCAGGGTTAAAACCTGCGGCCGTTATAGTTGAAATAATAAAAGCGAATGGTGAGATGGCCAGAAGACCGGATTTAATAGAGTTCTCGGAAAAATTTAACATTAAATACATTACTATCGAGAATCTCAAGAAATATATACTATCAAGAGTAGAGCAAGAAGTAATGGCACATGTGTAATTCTCAAAATTATAAATTGTAAGGGATATAACATACCCTTACAATTTAATTCTTAATCTTAATATTATATTACCAATGAAAACAATAACAAAAAGAATAGAAGATTTTATTTATAAGTTCACTGTGAATAAGTTTTCTAGAAAAATAAAAGATAATCATATTGAATCAGTTGTAGGATTAGAGAATCTTCCCGATTCGGGACCATACATTATTGTATCAAACCATTCAAGCTTTGCCGATCATTTTCTATTAAGTGCCATATATCATTTCTCATTTAATGAGAAATTAATGTATTTAACTAAAAAAGAATCATTTGAAACATGGCATTCACGTGTGTGGCATAATGCTACAGGATGTATACCTGTAGATCGTGATAAAATAGACATGAATTCTATTAAAAATATTATAAACTATATCAAAAAAGGTAGAATTATAGTTATTTATCCCGAGGGAACAAGAGGATCAGGTGAGAAATTATTGCCATTTAAATCAGGTGCATTTAAAATAGCTGCAATGATGAAAGTACCAATTATACCGATTGGTTTGATCGATTCCAATAAAATAATGGTTAAAGGAAGTAAAAAATTTGCTCCTTATAAAGCAAAAGTACTTATAGGTAAGCCAATAGAGATTCAAGAGATTAAGGAAATAGGTCCTGATGCTGTATTAGAAAAATGTCAAAGGATAATTAACAATATGGTTTATAGTAAAATAAACTCAGACGATTTTCTTACATCAAGAAAAATAACTTCCCAAATACTAGCAGATAAAGCTGAAGAAAAAATTGAAAGTATGCTTTATGAAGGTATAAATCTTTCTCATAAAGAAGAACTAGGTAAAGCAATGTCAATATCTCAATATGCTATAATTAATGATGAAAATAATGTTCAGGCGCACATACAATACACCAGGGCATTTGGTTTAAACCTTTTAATATCGTCGAAACTAAAATTCTTACTAAACTCTAAAAGAATCCCAGAATTAGTAACTGATATTGCAAGAATAGATAAAAACCATCCTTTTGCAAAGTACATCTTAGGTAGTTACTACCTAAATCTTCCATCGTTTTTTAAAAGAAATAAAGAGCATGCATTTGGTTTATTAAGAGACGCGTACTATTCAGCCCCTAATTATGAAATTGAACAAGATAAATTTGCAATGTCGTTTGCAAAAGCTCTTGTTAAAACAAAACGTACTTCTTTGGCTAAAGAAATACTTGAAGCGATTGCTGTATATAATGGATCAAGTAATGAAAGAACTCAGCGAAGATCTAAGCAAGCTGCGGATCTTTTAAAAACAATATCAAAAGCAGCATAAATTATTATTAAAAACATTAAAACATGTCAAAAATTGCAGAATTATTAACAAGAAAACCAAAGCTCTTATTAGTATTATTAGTTAGTTTAACTCTTTATTTTGGATTTGGTTTAACCAAACTGGAAATGTCTAATAATCAGGATTCCGAGTTGCCTGATTATGATCCTATCGTGAAAACTATGAAGGAGTTGGAAAACAAATTCGGTAAAAAGGACATCATTCTTATTGGAATTGAATCTGATAATATTTTTAATGTATCTACATTATCTAAAATAAAGTCTATAGTTAAAGAAGTAGAATTAATAGATGGTGTAATAGAAAATCAAATATTTAGCATAGCTTCTTCAAATAATATTGTACAAAGTGATTGGGGATTAGAAATAGGTCCGTTCTTAGATGAAGTTCCTGAAAATAATGAACAGATAGAAATTCTTAAAAATGAATTACTTACCAATAAGTTAACAAAAGGTATAATTGTTTCTGAAGATGGTACCTTCACCGCTATTGCAGCTAATATTAATGAAGGATATGATGAAAGTAAAGTATTTGATGAAGTACAAGCTATTGTAACAAAATACGAAAATCCTGAGAAAATATATATAGCTGGAGATCCTATTCAACAGCAAGAAATTGACAGGGGAGTTAAAAACGATTTAAGTTTTCTGGTTCCCCTGTCCATACTGTTAGTATTAATTGGTTTGTTTATTTCTTTCAAATCCTTTAAAGGTGTTGTTCTCCCTTTTAGTGTTATTGTACTAACAATTATTTGGACATTAGGATTTATGGGACGTGTAGGATTAGATATGACAGTTGTATCTTCTTTGGTCCCAATATTAATGATTGTAGCTTCCAGTTCATATGGAATACATATAGTACACCGATATTATGAAGAAATTCTTACCAAAGAGAAAGGTGAAGCAATAAAAAATACTATTAAAGGAATTGCACCTGCGATAATAATGACAGGTATTACTTCAGCCATTGCTGCAGCATCATTACTTATTTTTAAAGTCCGTTCTATCCGTGAATTTGGGCTAATAACATCTGTTGGTATGCTTATAGCTACATTTATAACATTAACATTAGTTCCAAGTGTTTTAGCTATTACTAAACAAAAAAAATATTATAGAAAAAAAGAGGGAAAACATTTTCTTGATAAAACGTTAACAAGTATAGGTAATTTTTCACTAAACAGACATACATGGGTAGTGGCTGCCACGATAATTATTCTAATCGTTTCATGTATTGGTATTTCAAAAGTGAAAGTAGGAAATGATTTTAGCAAATACTTCCCCAAAGGGCACCGACTAAGAAATACATTTAGCGTGTTTAACGAAAAATTAGGAGGTGCCCGTACTCTTGATGTAGTTATTACAGGTAATGATATCAATGCAATTAAAGACCCTGTAATTCTATCGAAAATAATCGCTTTTCAGGATTATGCAAAAAGTCTGGATGGCGTAGGATCAACTTTTTCAATTGCTGATATTATTAAACGTATGAACAAGGAGCTAAAGGGAGGTGAGGAAGTTTATGATAAAATACCAGAATCTAAGGAATTAGTTTCGGAATATCTTTTCTTATATGCAATTTCCGGTAACCCTGAAGATTTGGAGGATTTTATCGATTATGATTATCAATCTGCAAAAATTAGAATGATGCTTAATACATCCGAACAGGAAGATCATTTGAGAATTTATAATAAATTAAAAAACTACGTGGTCGTTAATTTTGACGAAGGAACAAAAATAGAGTTCGGGGGTGATATTATGTTCTGGTTAGCACAAATTAAGTATATCGTTAGCGGGAAAATACAAAACATAATTTTATCAATAATATTTGTACTATTCTTTTGTATGTTAATTTTCAGGTCAGCCTCAGTTGGATTATACAGTATTATTCCTTTAACAGTATCAAGTTTAATGACGTTTGGTTTCATGGGGTTTGTTGGTATAAGACTTGATATTGCAACTGCTGTAATAACAGCTATTGGAATAGGCATAGGTGTTGATTTCGCCATCCATTATATATCAAGGTTTAAAAAGGAAATGAGATTGCAGGGAGAAATAAAACAGGCTACTATGGTTACCATGAAACACACAGGTAAAGCAATTATTTTTGATGTTTTCTCTAATATTATGGGATTCGTGGTCTTTGTTTTTTCTGGCTTTATGCCAATACGCTACTTTGGTTGGTTAATTTCACTTACAATGATAACAATGGTATTAAGTAGTTTATTCATTTTTCCGGCAATTTTTAAAATATATAACCCGTATAAAAAAATAATAGCAGATAATAAAAGTCGCCATTTTAAAAATAAAGAAGAATATCTTGAACCTGAATTAGTAGAAGTTTTATAAGAATAAATAATTTAAAAATAAATGTTATGTTAAAAGTTAAAATATATATCGTTATACTATTAATAAATTTAATAGGTACTTCACTTAGTGCTCAATCAGTAACAGCATATGATATAATGAAAAAGAATAAAGATATGTTACGTGTTGATAATGAAAAAGTGACTCTTAAAATGGAATTAATCAATAAAAAAGGAAACAAGCGAACACGAGAAATAAATCAATATTCTATGACAAGCCAAGAAGATAATCGCTCAACATTATTAAGATTTAATTCTCCTGCTGATGTTAAAGGAATAGGGTTCTTAGCTATCGAAAATACTGGCAGAGAAAATGATCAGTGGTTGTATTTGCCTGCTTTAGGCCGTTCCAGAAGAATATCGGCTAGCGATGATACCGATAACTTTATGGGATCTGATTTTACTTATGAAGATATAGGAACAGAGGAAATAGAAGAATTCAACTATAAATTGAAAGGCTCCGAAAATATTAACGGATTTGATAGCTATTTGATAGAAGCAATACCTAATAGCGAACAAAAGCAAAGTGAATCAGGCTACAGTAAAAGAGAAATTTATGTCGATAAATCAAGTTATTTAGTAGTTCAAACTAAATATTTTAATAAGAAAGGAGAACTTTCTAAAATTTATACTGGCGAAAATGTTTACAAAGTAAATAATACAGATAAATGGAGAGTACATGTTATGACAATGAAGAATTTAAAAACTGAACATACAACTGTATTATATTTTGATAATTATAACATTAATGCAGCTGCACAAAATTCAGTATTTACGCAGAGGTATCTTGAAAGTGGTAAATAATATTTAAATATATGGTCATTTGATAGTGGATATTAATCCCCCCTCCACATCCTTTCAAGAATTAGTGCATATAATTGTAAAAATAAATAAGATGAGAAGGGTAAATATAATAATACTATTGGTTTTAATAGCTAGGTTAGGTCTTGCTCAGGCAAATACAATAAACTATGAACTATCTGGATTTATGGAATTTGACAATATTTCATATTTTGATAATTTTGACAGTAAAATAAATGGGAGAAATCAAACAATCTTTCAATTAAAGTTTGAAGCACCTTTACATAAACAGATTTTTTTTCTTTCATCAGTTGAACTTAGAGAAGATTTAAATGACGAGAAAAGAAGAAGGATAATTCTTGATGAATGTTACTTTAAGCTACCTTTTAAACATCTCAATCTTCAAATTGGTAAACAAATAATTTCCTGGGGTAAGACCGATGGAATAAATCCAACAAACAATTTTAATCCCGTAGATTATTCCGATTTAATGGATACCGATGACGAAACAATTGGATTATTGGCTTTTAATGCTAAGCTTTTTCTTAAAGATTGGAGCATTCAGGCATTGGTTAGTCCTATGTTTCAGTCCGACGTATTACCTGTTTCTATTGATTCACGATGGAATGTAGATGTTTTTAATTTACTGGCAAATGATAACCAAATACCCAATTATATTCCGGTATATTTACCAGAAAATTCTCCTGAAAACGATATAAGAGCTACACAATTCGGTTTTAATATAAGTAACTCGATAAAAGGTTTTGATTTTGAAATTAATTATTATAACGGTTATAATCATATACCGGCAGCCAATAAATTGGAAATATTACCAATTAACGCTAATATGGATACATTCCAAATAAGTTTGCAACAATCGTATCATAAAATGCAAGTAGTTGGTTTTGGTTTTGCTACTTCTTTAGGGAAATTAGGTTTGAGAGGAGAAGGAGCTTATTTTATGCCGGAAGATATATTAATTGACAATCCATATTTTCAATATGTTGTAGGGGTTGATAAAAATATCTCAAATATTATTGGCTCAAATAACTTATTAGTTTTACTACAGTGGATACATGAAATAACAGAAGATAATATTTCATACTCGTATTATGATTTTAACCATTTATTTCAGAAATCTCTTATGGCGCGATTAGAGTTTGAATTAGGATTTACAAGCAAAATAATATTACAAGGAATTTATAATGTAGATAATGAAGATTGTTATATCCGTTCAGGGTTAGAAATGAATGTTTTTGATGGGATTAATTTTACTATATACTATGATATGTTCGAAGGAAAATCAACAAGTTTTTTTGGATTATTTAATAATAATGACCGCATTCAATTTAAATTAAAGTACAGTTTTTAACATTACAACAATAATCTATTATCACCGATTTTCGCGAGAATTATATTCATGTATATTTAGCTATATAATGCGCCCTCTCTTAAAAATCATCCCTAATCACTTGCCACACAGCCAGTAAGCAGGTGATTGCTATGTTTGTAACAAAGGGTGTAGCAAACTTTGCTTTTGACAAGATGTACAGTTGTCATGACACTTCTTCGGACGGTTCACTTTCGTTCATCTCTTTTACTAACTCATGAATTGCTCAAAGCAATCCTTTTCCTTGTTCGATTAGCACCATAGCTCTTTACTACAGCATCAACAAGGTAGTTTGAAACCTGCTCCTATAAGCTAGGTCCAGAAGGCCATTTCAAAATATTTGAAATTCTCCCATCTCATAAACAGCATATTAAAGAATTTTACATATATTTAAAACTACTTTAATTTGGTGGTACACCTACTCCCAACTGGGGTGTAATATGGGCAACAAAATGAAACAGTTTTTGAAAACTAACTTCTTATTCGAGCCAGACAGAATCCTCATGATCAAAGGGTCTGTTCATTTTAAAAACAATAAGACTAAAAGATTTATCAGATTTATTCCATAAATAATGGACATCTTTTGGTGAACAAATAAAAGCATCGTCTGGCTTGGCGAGATATTCCTTATCGTTAATGTAGATAAGACATTCTCCCTCTAAGATGTAGTAAATCTCTGTCTGTTCGTTATGATGATGGGCTCTTTGTTTAGTTTTGGGAGGTATAGTAACCTCTTGAACCAAATGACCGCCTTCAGGTAATTCACTTACATCAAAAATTATTCTCTTTGAGTAATCTTTTCTAACATCTTTTTTGATTGAATACAAAGATTTATATTTCATAATTTTTACCTAACGATGACAATAAGCACTGAAGCGCAGTTTTATTTTTGTTCGTTTTAAGTTTATTATTTACTACTAAATTCAAACTCATTTTCTTTCTTATTTTTCAAAATACTGTTTAGCATTTATTTTTATTGCATCTGCCTTGGCTGATAAATTATAATAAAAATTGGTTTTGTTTAATATAACTGCGTTTTTCACTTATTTTTTGTATTTAAAATCATAAAAAATAGCTAATAAAATAATTATCTCCTGATTTATTACAAGTACTTGAAGATAGTAATTTATTACCAAAACACAATAAACCTCTCATTTTTTCTAAAACTATGTTAATGTTTGGTTCAGCTTTTGCGAATTGAACTATATCTCATTCTGACAATGAACCTCCCCATAGCAAGCTGCGAGGTATCATTACTACTCAAACAATCTCAATTGGTTTGAATGTAACTTTTTATACTCCTTTTCTTTTTCTTGATTTTTCAAATACTGCTTAATAACTTCTTCATTAGCATATTGACCAACTGTATTAATATAATAGCCATCTGACCAAAATTGACCACCCCAAAGTTCATCCTTTACTTCTGGATGTAAACGAAAAATTTCTATTGCTGTAATACTCTTTATAGTCTGAACTATTTGTTTGGGTAAAATCACGGGAACGCTTTGTGTCAAAAAATGTACGCAGTTATCATCTAAGCCAATCTCCATAAAAAATATATCATATTAGTTATGCAAATCAAATGAAATCAGCTAATGTTTCTCAGGAAACGCAAAAAGAAACAACAAAAGCGGTTTCAGAAGAAGCAACAAATGCTTTCAACTAAATTTACACTGAGATCATTGGTATTTGTAAAATTGCCAGTTCATTTTATCAATATGATGTTTTGAAAAAAGAGCAATTTACATTTGGTAAAGTATTAGGTAACATGAATGCATCACGAAAAGTAGTTGCTGAAGTATAAGAAAACTAAAGAAACTATAACTTAGGTTCCTAATAATAACAGGACCCTTTTTTAATTAAACCAAGCTCACTACTACCTTGCTTAGCTATTCTTATAGTAGGGACTATATTTAGCAAAGAAGGGAGTTCATTTAGCAAAGAAGGGACATGATTTAGCAGAGAAGGGAGTTCGTTCAGCAGAGAAGGGACATCATTTTACACAGTGGGGAGTGGGTATCATCTTGTCCGACCCAATTTCAGAACAACTGACTTAGACGGATTTAAGATGATACCAGTTTATAAAATAATGTAAGTTTTGTGTCAGGAAATACCATTTGAGTTTCATTCATAGTTTGACATAATTTTTCTAAAATTTTATCATCTTTCCAGTATGCTAAACGATGTATTTCAATAACAAGCCTTTTATTTTCTACATCTACTTTTAGATTAGCATCTGTTTTGTATATTTGCTTTAATAAAAGCCTTGATTCATCCTCATGAGACATGTCTTGTTTTATAATATTTGACATTGCTGTTTCAGCTCTGTAAGCTATTAATTTAATAGTATCCAAGAAGTGTTTTCTTTGATTTATAACATTATCAAACTTTTCAATTTCAGGGAGTTCTGAGTACATTATTTTTCGTGGGATTGATTTCTTTTTTTCTTTTACTTGTTCTATTTCCTTTTCTCTTTGCTCTATTTCTGTTTTAAACTCTTCCTTTTTTATGAAATATTTCTCCATTTCTTTTTTTTCTATTGGAGTATTTGCCAGTACTAAAGATGAAAATTTTGCTTTAACTGTATTTAGTTTTGAAGTAAGTTTTTTTCTTAGATTTTCAAGTGTACGATACTGTGGATTAATAAGGACAGAAGTATCACTAATTTTTTCTTTCAAATAACTTACAAGTGTGTCTATACCAAATTCTTGCATCATATATTTAAAAAAGTTTTCCTGTGACCATCGGGCAAACATATACAAACCAATCATTATTATTGAGAGAGTAAAATTGGTAGTAATAATTGATGTTTGATGTCCGGATTTTGACTGCTTTCGTATTTCTCTTGCCCATATTTTTTTCTTACTACTTTTGTTTTGCAACAAAACACCTCTTTCTGCTAATTCAATTGTTTTTTCATTTCCAAATGGTAACTTTCCTGTATATTCTGTAAATTCTGCTTCGGCCCATTTATCTGTTACATTCTTTTTATACGTTGATATTGAAATGCGTTTTTGCCATAAATCATAGAAAAAATCAGGGCTATATCCTTCTCTGTCAAAAACAAGCATATATCTGCTCATATATTTATCTTTCGATAATTCTTCCTGACTTGGCTGATTTGGAACATCTCTATCAAATCTATCTAATAAATTTTCATTGATTGTTGATATTAATCCTGAACTAATAGTTTTATTAATAACAAAGAATGGTTGTCCTATTACATCATTTACCCAATAATCGGTTGTGCCACTTAAACATAATCGCATTCTACTAACAAATCGTTTAGGAGGAGCTGTATCTTTTCCATAATACAAATTGATATGTCCGTCAATATATAAAATTGCACTTAGTTCGGGAGAGTCTTTCATCCAGTCCTTACTTAAATTAAATCTCCATTTATCAATATCCGTATTTTGGCAAAATTCAGCTATACGTGTTCTTAATGTTTTTACTTCGGGAATCCTGTCAAGTCCAATTATTTTACCAAGTTCGCCTGACGGTAAACTTCCTGCACCTGATAATGTTTTTACTCGTAATAATGACAATATGGCTAAGGATATAAAAACACTGCTTGTTGGATAATATACTTTTTCAAGTGCAAATTCATCTTCGTATCTGAGTAAACCTTGAGTTATTAATGCCGGTAAGGAAATCAACACTCCTGCATGTTGCAAATCTATTTGATTGGTAAATGTTATCGGACAGCTTGCTCCGGTTTTTATTGCCAATACTCTGTCTATTGTATTGCAACAAGCTTTCCCCATTGCCTGATCATTATCAATAATGCTTCTTTCGCTTTTTGTGAAGCTTTCTGTTTGGTTTTGGATTTTTTCTGGAATTAGTATGCGACCTTCTTTTATTGCTCTTTTAACTGTATCAAGCTTTAAACTAAGTAAATCACATACCTGCTCTATACTATTATTTAGCTCTAAATAATAATGTATTTTTGAGATAACTTCGGGAATTAATACACGGGGTTGACGTTGCTTTTTTAATAAAAAAAACTTCGGCTCCATTTTCACGGTATTTCTTTACCCAACGCTTTACACTTATTGCACTGACATTAAATGCTCTGACTATCTCTACTTGTTTTACATTACCATTTACTATTAATTGACTTGTAAATAGTCGAAAACTTGAATAATCTTCCTCGGGATGTTGAAATATTGGCATAGCTCCATTGAAATAATATATTATTCCGTTTTTCTTTTGAACTCCAACATAACTATTTATTAATTCTATATCCTCCGGAAAAAATGGAAGTTGTCTGTGGCATTATGGTATCATTTTTAAATCCGTGTACAAAAATAATAAAATTTACTAACTTCCTATTTATCATATTATTAGATTTAATAATACATTTCTTAGGTCAGTTGCTCTGAATTTGTAAGTACATTTTGTAAACCCCACCATCCCAAAATGACCAATGTTTACAAAAAGAGCTTACAAAGCCAACCCTTTTATGCCCTCCGGGCAATTTGGTAATCCCTCCCAAAAAACTAAAACAATTTTAGCACTTCGTTGAAACACTACTACCAAACTGACAAAGGCTTTATTTACGGTCGAGTAGGTAAAGGGGAGTCTCACCCCTAAACCTCTCTCAGAACCGTACGTGAACCTCTCGATTCATACGGCTCTTCATGATGAAGACTTGTTAAGGCTGAAAACCATGTTTCCAATGCTCAAACATTTCAGGATAGC
>JAUWQL010000029.1 GCA_030611105.1 Bacteroidales bacterium | reverse complement strand
GCCATTTTAAGAAATATAAATTTATAGAAATTATTGAACAAGCATTTTTTAATCATGTCTTAAAAAGGCTTATATTTGGTTGAATATTATCTTAAATTGGTGGTTTTTAGACAAACTGACGTACCAGATAAAAAAACTTCTGTTATTTGAAAAAACCTGTTAGTCTCAATAATTATCGGAACTAACAGGTTTGAATTAAAATGAGATGTATATTTTTTACTGATTTCTTTCGTATAGACTAAAGGCATTAGTTAGAGCATTTTCTATTTTAGCAGCTAGCTCCGGATCACCATATCGTTGAGAATAATCGTTCAGTCTCTGCAAATAATGTACAGATAATCTAAGTTCATAATCTAAGCTACCGGCAAATTTTGGAGGCAAAGAAAAATAGTAATTTAATTCTTCCATTGTTGTTTCAGCAAATTCAGCAACAATAGGATTTGCTTTGTCTATTGCTCCGAGATTATAATATGTTTCAATGATATCTAAAATAAACAGGTCGTATTTAAAATTATAATCCGGCATAATTTCCATACATTTATCCAATACTTGTACAGCAGAATCTTTCTTGCCGGTTTTCATTAGTTCTTTTGCTAATCTGTTAAAATTATTTCTGATTCTGATTACAGATGTTGTTCGGTTAATGGTATGATCAATCGAAATATCGGGATCATTCATATTTCCCCAACGGAAATCTTCCATTAATTTTTTGTACATAATATCAACATCTATCCGGCCTGTTTCAAGGTAGCCTTTTGATGGAGTTTTAATAGGAACCAGCCTGTATGCAAAACCTTCTAATTGAAGATAATCATCAATTCCGATATTTCCATCTCCGGCTGTAGAAACAAAATATACAGGGCGTTCCCAATTATTATTTGCTAACAGGTCTAGAATCATAAGTTCATTTTTCATGATTCTTCTCTTGTTTATTTTAAATCTGATTTCAGAAACGATTTGGTCTGCATCTTCAGGTTTAACAGTTCCATTTGCAATAACTAAGGCAGAATCAACCGGAACAATAAATTTGTTGCTTGGCAAATAATCAATCCACTCGTTTTGTCCTACTTGCAATTTTGTTCGTGGATCATCGGAAATAACAAATTCGATAGCCTGATCAACCGGTACATAATCATTGATTCTGTCGTTAATATATACAACATCACGAACACCGTTTAAATATTCTTCGTGTGTCATGCCGAATGGTACGGGTTCTGAATCATAAGCTTTGCGCTTCATTTGATCGATATACCAGTCGGTATTAAGTAAAGAAAGGTTAACAACGCGTACATCCGTACGAATTCCTTCAACCTCCTGTACATACCATAACGGGAATGTATCATTATCGCCATGCGTAAATAATATTGCATTTGGAGCACAAGAATTCAGATAATTTGAAGCAAAGTCGCGAGCTATATATCGGTTCGAACGATCATGATCGTCCCAGGTTTCGCTTGCTATAACAGCAGGTACAGCAACAAGGCAAATAGTTGTTGCCAGTCCTGCACTAACTATTGCGGGTAGCTTTTTATGTAAAAAATTATAAATTCCTAAAACACCTAATCCAATCCAAATGGAAAAGGCATAGAACGATCCGGCATAAGCATAATCACGCTCACGCGGTTGCAGCGGATACTGATTCAGATATACAACAATTGCAATTCCGGTTAATACAAAAAGTAACAGAACTACACTGAAATCGTTAAAATGGCGACGTAAGTGAAAGAAAAATCCAACTAAGCCCAGTAAGAAAGGTAACATGAAATAAGTATTCCTGGATTTTTGATTTTTCATATAATCCGGCAAATTTTCTTGTGGGCCTATTAGTTTGCTATCTATGAAATCAATTCCTGTAATCCAATTCCCGTTCAGCAATTCTCCATGACTTTGGGTATCGTTTTGTTTTCCGGAGAAGTTCCACATGAAATAACGCCAATACATGTGTCCTAATTGATATGTGAAGAAAAACTTAAGATTTTCTCCAAATGTAGGAACATATTTAATTTCCGGCTCTCCGCTATATCCTGTCACCGTAACTTTCTTCCCTTTTATATTAGCCCATTTTTTATATTCCTTTGCATGATCAGGGTTTGACTGACTATACATTCGCGGGAAAATAGTTGTAAAACGTTCATCATACTCATAGATTGCATTTAGCGAATACGATTTTATATATTTCCCGTCTTTCTGTCTGTATGTATAAGGTTCTTCGCTATCAGTAATTGGAGCATTATAATACTGGCCTTTAAATAAAGGTCGGTTACCATATTGTTCTCTGTTTAAATAATGTAAAAGATTAAAAATTGTTTCCGGATTGTTCTCATCCATTGGAGGATCTGCCAGAGAACGAATAACAATCATCGTAAAACTTGAATATCCAATCATTATTACTGTAAACGCAAGAACAATAGTATTTAACAAAACTTTCTTTTTCTTATGTGTATATTGTATTGCCCAAACTACAAAACCAATTATTAAAATGATATAAAATAAAACACCGGACTTAAATGGCAAACCAAATCCGTTTACAAACATTAGCTCAAACCATGTTGCCACTTTTATTACACCTGGAATTATTAGATACATAATAGAACCCAATATAACAACGGAAACAATTAAGGCTTTAATTACTCCATTTCGGGTTACAGGATATTTTTTTAAATAATACACAAAAACAATTGCAGGAATAGCAAGCAAGTTTAATAAATGAACACCAATTGAAAGTCCCATTAAATATGCAATAAGAATTAACCAACGGTTTGCATATTTTTCATCGGCAACATTTTCCCATTTTAAAATAGCCCAAAAAACAACTGCAGTGAATAATGAAGATAGTGCATAAACCTCGCCTTCAACTGCCGAGAACCAGAAGGTGTCTGAAAAAGCATATGTTAAGGCACCAACTAAACCACTGCCAATAACTGCAATTAATTGTCCGCTTGTTAGTTCTTTGTTATTTGGAAACATCTTTTTTGCAAGGTGTGTTATCGACCAGAAAAGGAACACAATTGTAAAAGCACTTGCTAATCCCGACATGGCATTTACCATCATCGCAACATTTGTAACATCTCCTGCAAAAAGAGAAAACACTCTTGCAATAATCATGAATAATGGAGCTCCGGGAGGATGTCCGACTTCCAGTTTGAATGCTGTTGCAATAAACTCACCACAATCCCAAAAGCTGGTTGTGGGCTCAATGGTTAATAAATATACCGTTGCTGCAATTAAAAATACAATCCAGCCGGTTACACGATTTACAATTTTAAATTTTTCCATCGATTATGTATGATTTATATAAATTTCAATTTGTATTGTTAATAATATTAGATTAATAATAAACCTCTTATTAGATGTTATATTTTCTTCTTAGTGTTTCTTAGTGTCTTTGTGGCAAAAAAGAAAAATGCCACAAAGACACTAAGATTCATAAAAAATATTTAGCATAAAATAGAAATAGTAATAAATTAATTATCAGTATTATAATATATTGTTTGTTTTGTATATTGCTTATATATAATAGATTAAGTTATCTACAAAACTTTAGTTAGATTATAAACTGTTTCTTAATAATTGTCAATACGGATTCCATATTTTGTTGCCAAATCTAATTTAAATTCTTATAATTAATGATTTCCAGCGACAATTTATTGTGTAAAAATCAAAAAAAAAGTTCATTATAAACATATTGCCCGAAATTACGTAAATTAGCCAAATTCTGAAAATAAAATTTATTGCTACAATCCGGTAACATTTCTAAAAATGTCAAAAAAAACAGAAAGAGCAGAGTTGATATAGTATATTCTACCAATCCCGATTTTCAATATCAACATGATGAAGAACAGAAACAAGAAACTTTAGAACCATCTAAACAGAAACTAAAAGTTTATATTGATACTAAAGCTAAGAAAAAAGGGAAACAGGCAACTTTAATTAGTGGTTTTGTCGGATCAGAAGATGATATAAAGGATCTTGGGAAACTTTTAAAAACAAAGTGTGCTGTTGGCGGATCTGTAAAAGATGGAGATATATTAATTCAGGGTGATTTCAGGGATAAAATTGTTCAGATTCTAATATCTGAAGGGTATAACGCTAAAAAATTGTAGAATTGAAAATTTATAAAAATACAAGGGGGCTTATAATTTTATTTTTTATTGTAAATAATTTAATTGCGCAGGACACAATAAAAGTGATGCATTATAATTTACTGTACTATGGTAAAAACACTTCTTTTTGTACCAGCTCTAACAACTATATTGATAATAAAAACGAAAATCTAAAAACCATAATTCAGTATGTAAAGCCTGATATTTTTTCGGTAAACGAATTGGATGGAAAAGGGGCCTATCCTGTTTCGGATGATGCAGCATACTTACTCGACAATGCCTTAAACGTGGATGGTGTTACGCATTATAGAAAAACTGATTTTCCGGAAATATATTTAGCAAATACAATTTTTTATAATGTCAATAAACTTGTTTTAAAAAGCAGTACACCAATTAGGTTTACTTATGGCTTTGAAAAAATATTTAACGTTTACAAATTCTATTATAATTCAGATGATTTGGAAACAACTAATGATACTGCCTATATTTACTGCTTGGTAGCGCATTTAAAGGCAGGTAGTTATCCTGAAAATGAAACTCAAAGAACATATGAAACAAGTCTTATTATAGATTATTTTGAATCGCTCGGAAAACAAGGAAATTATCTTGTATTGGGAGATTTTAATGTTTACACTCCAACTGAAAGCGCTTTTCAAAATTTAATTAACCCGGACAATAGTCTTTACACTTTTTATGACCCTGCTGATCAAATTGGTGAATGGTCATCTAATTACAATTATCGATATTATCACACACAATCAACACATACAACCGGAGACTGTTTTTCAACAGGAGGAATGGACGATCGGTTTGATTTTATTTTAGCTTCAGATTACATAATGAGCGGAGCAAATCATTTTGGGTATATTGCTGATTCATATAAATCAATTGGTCAGGACGGAAGCAATTATAACGGATCATTAAATACAACTTCGAATTCAGTTGTTCCTAACAGCGTTGCTCTGGCATTGTATAATATGTCTGATCATTTACCTGTTTATTTAGAATTAGAAATCGATCAGAATCTCGGTGAACCATTAAAAATTATTGATTCAGAACTTGAAAATGTAAAGGTTTTTTATAATAACCCGGCCAATGATTATATAAACCTAAAACTTAACCTTGGATTCAGAAAAGATGTGAGAATAGAAATTTTTTCTGTTCAGGGAGTGAAATTATATAGTAAACAGTTTAGTAATAATATTAAGTTAATTGAAGAACAGATTAATGTTTCTGGTTTCCCGGACGGAATATGTGTTTTATATATTTCCGATCAAAACAGGTTATTATATTCATCTAAAATTGTTATTCAAAATTAATTACTGATGCCATATACAAAAAAAATTGTCATTCTTTTTTTATTGTTTAATATATTTTGGAGCCAACATTCTGCTGCACAATTTTATTCAACAGGACAGGATCCGGCTTCTGCAAAATGGAATCAAATTAATACTGACAATTTCCAAATAATTTTTCAGAAGGAATTTAACGATCAGGCACAAAGCATTGCAAATATGCTTGAATATTATTACAAGAAAGCAGGGAAGACCTTAGAACACAATCCTCAAAAAATATCAGTTATTGTTCATAACCAAACAGTAACATCTAATGGATATGTTGCCTGGGCGCCAAAACGAATGGAGCTTTTTGTTACACCGCCACAAGATGCTTATCCCGATCCATGGCTTGAGCATTTGTGCATACATGAGTTAAGGCACGTTGTTCAAATTGATAAATTAAACCAGGGAATAACAAAAATATTATCTATTGTTTTTGGTCAGCAAGCTACAGGCTTGGTTACAGCACAACTGCCGATGTGGTATTTGGAGGGTGATGCTGTTTGTACCGAAACAGCTCTGGCCAAATTTGGGAGAGGCCGACTTCCATTTTTTGAAAGAGGAATAAAAACACATTTACTGAGCGACGACGACAGATATTCGTTCGATAAAATGCTCTTCGGCTCGTATCGTAACTATGTACCTAATTATTACGAATTAGGCTATCAGCTGACGGCTTATACCAGAAATAAATATGGAGCAGACGTGTGGAGCAGGCTTGAAAATCATGTTGCTAAAAATTCATATACATTACTTCCAACTTATTTTGCTTTTTATCGTGGACTGAAAAAGAACATAGGCCTTTCGCAAGAACAATTATTTAACGAAGCATTCGATTATATAGATAGTACCTGGACAGTTGAAAATACAGAAAAAAAACAAATTGATCCCAGGTATTTTCAAAATTATAATATTAATGATTACGAAGATTATATAAATCCGATCGTAATCAATGATGATAATATTCTTGCCTTAAAAAAAGGTTTATCGCATATTCCACAATTTGTTTTGGTTAACAAAGATTCTGAAAAGCTTATTTACGAACCCGGATATTTAATATCTAATGACTTTTCGTATGCCAAAGATGTGCTTGTGTGGGCGGAATACAGACCCGATAGAAGATGGCATAACAGAGAGTATACTTCAATTAAGTTACTTAACATTAAGACTCAAAAAGAAAAAGTTATTGTAGAAAAATCAAGATATTTTAGTCCTGATTTTTCCCCGGGTGCAGAAAAAATTGCTGTTGTAGAAGTTGATGAAATGAATAATAGTTCTTTAGTGATTATAAATTCATTCGATGGTTCCGTTATTAAAGAAATACTTCCACGCGGAAACTATTTTATTCAAAGGCCAAAATGGTCCGAAGATGACAGGTACATTTATACCATTGAATTAACTGGCGACGGCAAACAGGTTTCTCGATACGATTTTGAAGCAGAAGAATGGGAAACAGTTTTTAAGTTAGAGAATGGCGATATTCAAAGAATAAAACCTTCCGACAACTATGTTTATTTTCATTCTACTATAAACGGGACTGACAATATTTATGTTTATGATGAAAATAGCCGTGAAATCTATCAGATTTCAGAATCCGGATTTGGAATTTCGGAATTTGATTTAAGTACGAATAAAAACGAACTGATCACAAACGAATACACTTCGCAAGGATTTCGTTTAGCTAAAATCCCGGTTGAACGCGCATTGTGGAAAAAGGTAGAAGTTGAAGATAATTATAAATTTAAATTTGCTGAAATTTTATCTGAACAAGAATCTTTTGAACAACCTCAAACAGCCAGTCAACAAAAGGAATTTGCGGTAAAACCATATAGAAAAGCATTAAACTTATTCAACTTCCATAGCTGGATTCCCTTGTATGTTGATTATGATAATATGGATTTGGGGAATGTATTTGCCGATCCTTCGGAAATATATGGGAATATTCACCCCGGAATCATGTTGCTTTCTCAAAACAAATTGAGTTCAACAGAATCAATTGTAGCTTATGCATATAAAAACGGGAATCATTATTTAACATCATCATTAATTTTTAAAGGACAATATCCGGTAGTTAAAATAAGCGCAAATTATGGCGATAATCAATTAATACAAACTACAAGTGATGCAACATGGTATCCGGAATCAAATATAGCTTATAGTTACGATCTTGATATTTATATCCCGTTTAATTTAACAAAAGGGAAATTTATCAAGGGTTTCAGACCACTAATATCTGTAGAGTATTTTGATAATTTATATTACAATTATAGAAACGATTATTATATAAAAGGGCTGGAATTTGTGCAAACAGAATTGCTTTTTTATTCTTATCAATTTAAAGCAAAAAGAGATATAATTCCAAAGCTGGGTGCAATTTTTGATTTTAACTTATTTAACACTCCTTTTGATTCTGAGCTTTTTGGATACATGTATAATGCTGATGCAATTTTCTACCTGCCTGGAGGAAACAATAATGGAATAAAAATTAATTTCGGATATCAGTATCAGGAACCGGATTTATATTTATATAGAAGTAACTTTGATTTCCCGAGAGGGATTGAGAAAAAGCGAACAGAAAGAATGGTTAAATTGTATTGTGATTATGTTTTTCCTATTGCTTATCCTGATTGGAACCTGGGTTCTTTTATTTATATAAAAAGGTTTAGAGGAGATTTATTTGTTGATTATGCATATAATACCTACAGAACTGTAAATGAAGACAGAACAAGGTATATCTGGCCAATTGACCACAACTTTAGTTTTGGAATTGAATTGACTGCCGATTACCATTTATTACGAACTATTTTTCCTTTAAACACAGGTGTTAGAGTAGGATTTGCTCCTACGGAAGGCAGTTTGATTTTGGAAATGTTATTTGGGATTGATTTATACAGTTTTTAAAAAAATATAATCATTCACAATAAATTGGCAAATAGATTGTTTAACTTAATATTCAATGTATATTTGAATTAAATAATTAAAACGTTAGATATATTTTTATATATATTTGTCGAGTCAAAGTGATTGTATTTGTAATTAATGTTTAAAAATTAAGGATTCAAAGATGGCAAAGTATAACGAGACAGAAGCAACACCTGCAATAAACCTGATTGGTGCAGGAACAGAAATTACCGGAGATGTTAATTCAAATGGCGATATTCGAATAGACGGAACATTAACAGGGAATCTTAAAACAGCAGGCAAAGTTGTAATTGGCGAAACAGGCAAGGTGAATGGCGAAGTAAATTGTAAAAACTCAGAAGTATTAGGAGAAGTTCATGGAAAAATTAAAGTTAGTGAATTACTTTCTCTTAAAGCTACTGCTAAAATATTTGGTGATATTATTACTAAAAAATTAGCTATAGAACCCGGCTCTAAATTTACAGGAAATTGTAAAATGGGCGAAGAATCATTTAAAAATGTCAGAACAGAAGAACCAAAATTCGGACCCAAAGAACAAAAAAGCGCTTAAAAATTACGCGAAGTATTCTGCAATTGCCTTCCAAATGATGGCGATTGTTTTAATCGGAATCTTTGGAGGAATGAAATTAGATCAAGTAATTACTAAAATAGAATTTCCGATCTTTACGGTGGTGTTATCTATTTCAGGTGTTGTATTTGCAACATATTATTCAATAAAGGATTTTCTTAAACCACCAAAGAAGTAATGCGCGCATTTAGGAATTTTATTTTTCGGGAATTAGTATTTGCTACGATTCTTGGTTTAATTGCTTTTGTTTTATTCCAAACCGTTTTAAAAGAATATTATTTACCGGTTTTTTGGATTTTATTCGGCATAATAACTGTTTTTACAGCAGTTTTTCATTATTCAGTTTTACTGGTTAGCAAAAAGGAGGCATCTAAATTTACCTCAAAATTTATGATGTTTGCAGGCATAAAAATGATTATTTATCTTGTAATAATTGTTTATTATGCTTTTTCTTTTCCCGAGAAAGCCAGGGTTTTTCTAATTTCTTTTTTCGTTCTGTATTTGCTATATACAGTATTTGAGGTCCTTCTTATAGTGAATTACTTCAAGAAAAAATAAACCAACTCCTTCGATTTTTTAACTATTTTATCCAAACAAATTATTATAAACAGATGGGTTAACCCGTCTGTTCGTTTATTGCAACCCGCCTGTTTGTTATGGCCCCTCAGTTGCAATTATTCCAAACTCGTCAGTTTGTTCTACAAATAATGATAAATTTGTATCTTGTTTAAAATTTAAAAAATAAAATATGACACTTGCAGAAATATTAAGAGATTCAAACTATAGACTAACACAGTTTAACCTTGTTGAGATTCAGAATCTTGAAAACAGGATTGTTTTAAAAGATGTTAGGGGAAAAGAAACACCTTATATAAATTGTCTTGTTCGCAAAAAGGAAATTAAACTTACATCGGAAGAAACCATTCGCCAATTGTATTTACAAGTGCTGATTGACGATTACAATTATCCTGTTGAACGTATGGAACTGGAATATTCTGTTTCTTTCGGCAGAGAGAAAAAAAGAGCAGATATTGTAATTTTCGACAAAAAAGATACCCGTGCCGTGTATATGATGGTTGAGCTTAAAAAGCCAAAACTAAAAGACGGAAAAGAGCAACTGAAATCGTATTGTAATGCAACAGGTGCACCAATAGGAATTTGGAGCAACGGCGATTCTATCTCTTATTATCACCGTAAAGACCCTAATTATTTTGAAGATATTCCTGCAATACCAAATGCTAATGAAAAACTTTCGGATATTCTTTCTGAACGTTGGACAATTCAAGACCTTATTGAAAAAGACAAGCTGCGAACCGAAAGAAAATCATTGAAAGATTTGATTTTGGAAATGGAAGACGAGGTTTTGGCAAATGCAGGTGTTGATGTTTTTGAGGAGCTTTTCAAACTGGTTTTTACTAAGTTATTTGATGAATTGGAATCGGGAAGAAACAAAACCCGGCATCTCGAATTCAGAAATTATGGTGATACCGAAACCGAGCTAAAAGAAAAAATTCAGAAAATATTTGACAGGGCAAAAGAAAAATGGGAAGGTGTATTTTCAGAAGAATCTAAAATAGAATTAACAGCTTCTCACCTTTCGGTTTGTGTTTCTTCTTTGCAGAATGTTAAGCTTTTTAACTCAAATCTTGATGTTGTTGATGATGCTTTCGAATATTTGATTAATAAAAGCAGTAAAGGCGAAAAAGGGCAATACTTTACACCGCGATATGTAATTGATATGTGTGTAAAAATGCTTAATCCAAAAGAACATGAAACCATGATTGATACCGCAGCAGGAAGTTGCGGATTTCCTGTACATACAATTTTTCATGTTTGGGAACAAATAATGAAAGACGAAGGACTCGACAAAAGCCATTTGTTCACATTGGAACAAAAACCTGTCCGCTGCGAAGATTATGTTAAAGATAAAGTATTTGCCATAGATTTTGACGAAAAATCGGTTCGTGTAGCTCGTACTTTAAACCTGATTGCAGGTGACGGACAATCAAATGTATTACACTTGAACACACTGGATTGGGAACGCTGGGACGAAAAAACTGAAGATGAAACCTGGCAGGATACTTATTTTAACGGATGGAAAAAATTCAAAAAACTACGTACCGATAAAAACAGCAATCACGATTTTCAGTTTGATATATTAATGGCGAATCCGCCATTTGCAGGTGATATTAAAGAAAGCCGGATACTTGCAAAATATGAACTGGGCAAAAAAGAAAACGGTAAGTATCAGACAAAAGTAGGGCGTGATATTTTGTTTATTGAACGCAATCTTGATTTTTTAAAGCCGGGCGGACGAATGGCAATTGTTTTGCCTCAAGGGCGATTTAATAACTCATCAGACAAACAAATACGTGAATTTATTGCAGAGCGTTGCCGTATTTTGGGCGTGGTTGGCTTACACGGTAACGTATTTAAACCACATACAGGAACAAAAACATCTGTTTTGCTGGTACAAAAATGGGACAATAAACTTTGCCCGAAACTTGACGATTACCCTATTTTCTTTGCCACTATGCAAGAGCCAAGCAAAGATAGCAGCGGTGATAAAATTTACATTCGCAAAAAAGATTTCCCCGACAAATATATCGTAAAGACGGAATGCATTCCGTCTCAATCAGATATTGATTTTGTTGAAGATTCGCAAACACATTACGTTTCTACACCAAAAGAGTTAGACGAATTTTTGCTTGACACCCACGATCACCTCATTGTAAAACACGACCTGTTTAACCACGATGGTTTAACCCAGGACGGAATTGCCGAAGCCTTTGCCGAATTTACCAAAAAAGAGGAATTAAGTTTTTCGTAAAAGCCCCTTTAACGAAGCAAAGTATAATGCTTTGTTAGAGGGGCTGGAGGTAACTATTTTAAACTACAAATCAATTTCCAATAATAATTTTGGAAGATTTGATGCAGAATTCTTTATTTCGGATTTTATAACAAAAGAGAATATCCTGAAAAAATATAATTGCAAGAAAATATCTGATTTTTCTGTTGTAACAGATGGAGAACATGGTTCGCCTGATTTGGATGTAAATAGTGGGATTATTTATTTGTCGGGTAATAATATAAAAGAAAACTATATAGATTTAGACAATATTAGATATTGTAGCAAAAAGTTACATGTAAAAAATTTAAGGTCAGCAGTTAAAAGAAATTCTGTATTGATGTCTATTGTTGGAACAGTTGGTAAAGCGAGTGTAGTCAATGTAGATATTCTAGCTAATACGGATAGAAATGTTGCAACAATTAAAGAAATTTCGAAAGATATTAACCCAGGTTTTTTATCAGTATTTCTAAATTCTAAATATGGACAATTTCAGACACAAAGATTTTCGACAGGGAATGTTCAACCACTTTTAAATTTACTTCAAGTAAAATCAATAGTAATACCTTTTTTGTCTGCTAAATTTCAGAAAAGAATTAATCAATTAATTTTGGAGATAGATAATAAGAGAGAAAAATCCCACCAAACCTACACCCAAGCCGAAAACCTATTATTAGAAACATTGGGATTAAAAGACTTCAAACCAAGTCAGGAAAAAGTAAATATAAAAAGCTTTAAAGATTCTTTTTTAAGTTCGGGGCGATTGGATGCGGAATATTACCAGCCGAAGTATGAACAAGTAGTTGAAAAAATAAAAGAAAGCAATTATGAAAGATTAACAAATTTAGTAAACATTAAAAAATCAATCGAACCTGGCTCAAATGCTTATTCAGAAGAAGGATTACCATTTTTGAGAGTTGCAGACTATAATAAATTAGGTCTTTCAGAACCTCAAAAGTGTTTATCAAGTACATACACAGAAGAAAATACAGAAAAACTAAATGATTTAAAGCCAAAAACAGAAACAATACTATTTTCAAAAGACGGAACGGTGGGAATGGCTTATATGCTTAAAGAAAATCAAAACTTTATTACATCAGGTGCAATACTACATCTTACGATAAAAAACAAAGAGCAGGTTTTGCCAGAATATTTAACTCTTGTTCTTAATTCTCAACTTATTCAAATGCAGGCAGAAAGAGATGCAGGCGGTTCAATTATTTTACATTGGCGGGTTGGTGAAATTGAAAACGTTGTAATTCCAATAATCGACATCAAAATCCAACAACAAATAAGCAACAAAATAGAAGAAAGTTTTAAGTTGAAAAAGCAGTCGGAACAATTGTTGGAATTAGCCAAAACCGCTGTTGAAAAAGCTATTGAGGAGAGTGAATATGTGGCGATGCGGTTTATTGAGGAAGGCTTAGAACAATTATAAACTTGATAATATGCAATACCTTAAATCTATATCGCTAATAAGTAAAGTTTATGCAACAACAGGCAGTAAACCTGTACTTGTAATGTGCAACGACCTTGAACATTATGTTTGTAAGTATAATATTTCTTATGGTAGAACAGCGAGTAAATTATTTCGTGAATATATTGGGGCTTGTTTTTTAAAACAATGGAATTTATCTGTTCCTGATTTTGCTTTTGTTGAAATATCGGAAGATCATATTGGAGAACTTCCTCAACTTCAACCTCAGTTTTTTAAAACAATATGTTTTGGTTCTAGATACGATAGAAATTGCAAAGAAGCAGATAAGTTTCTTTCATTTATTGAAGCAAGCGACAGGAAATTATTCATAAATAAAAACGATTATTTAAAAATTGCATTATTCGATATTTGGATGTCAAACGAAGACCGTAATTATGGTAACTATAATTTAATGCTAAATCTTGAAAATTCGTATGAGTTCGTGCCAATAGACCATGAAATGATTTTTAATACAGGCAATTTAGATAAAGGCTTGTATTTAATATCAGAATCCGATAGCATAATAAACACTCCATTTACAAGGCGTTTATATACAAAAAAAGAACTTGCTGATAAAAAGAACTTGAAAAGTATAAAAGAAGAGTATTATCTTTGTGTAAATAATTGTCAAAATCACCTTAATACTATTTTAGAAAATATACCAGATGATTGGTTGGTTAACATAGATTTTGAAAGAGAATTGCTGCAAAAAGAGTTATTTAATCCTGATTGGATTAAAAATGTTTATTATCAGTTTTTAACTTTTATTCAATCACAAATAAGGTAAGGAATTATGAAAACATTTTATAGTATATTGTCGGTTGTGATACGTCCTGAGATAGATGAAAAATTATCGGTAGGGCTCTTGCTTGTAAATGATAAGCAAGTATCTTTTTTTGTTTCCGAAAATAAATTAACGGTAGTAAAAAAACTTGTATCTCAAAATATTTTCAAAGGCATTAAAAACTCAATAAAATTTATTGAGAAATCGTTTATGTTAAAACAGAAAAGTTTATCAAACCCTCAGCAAGTTTTGGAATTGAGTATTAAAGATAAATCAGATGTTTATAATTATAGATATATCGATTATTTAAGCCAATATAACAATAACGTAATTACTTTTTCTAAACCAATTAATATTAATTTTGAATACTCCAACGAGCTATTTCAAAAACTATTTCAAAAGTTTATTGACAAAACAGCCTTTGATATCAAAATAGAAAAAACGTATAGCTCTGTTGAGCGTTTTAAAAGTGCTTTTTACCCGAAAGTAAAAAAATATTTTAATGTTGAACAAGAGATAGATTCGTTAATGTATCCTAAGTTAATTATGCCTGTTAAAATGGATTTAATGGGTAAAAATGAGATAGAAGTTTTTGCTCAATCTATTGATATGTCAAAAAATCTTAGGTCTATTGAAAATGGCATAGCCGATTTGTTACTTATCAATAGAGCATTACCTCTTGCAAAACAATTCATCATATCATCGGAACCAGACAAATCTTATGAAGTAAATCATAGAGTTTGGAACAATGTTAGACATTTAAGCGAATTTGAATATATTGATTTAAAAGAATCCGAAATAATTTCCGAATATGCTAAAAAACACGGTGTTGTTCCCCTAATTTAATTTGTTTTGTAAACAGTTTCAAAAAAACAAAGTCAATTTTCCTCCCTTTCTTTTTAAAATTTTTATCCGAACAATAATATTATATATTTTGTTCGTGTTTTTACATGTTTAGATAGTTAAAATTCAATACGTGTAATATAATGTATCTAATAATGTAAATATTTATTGATAAATTAATTAATTTATTAATTTTGTAGCTCAATTTTTTATACAAAAACAATAAGATATTATAGATATGGAAAACAAACTTCAGGAATTAACTCAGAAGCTTTATAACGAGGGGGTTGAGAAAGCTAACGAAGAAGCTGACAAAATACTTGTTGAAGCTAAATCCGAAGCTGATAAACAAAAGCAAAATGCCGAAAAGGATGCTCAAAAAATTATAGCTGATGCTGAGCAAAAATCTGTTGAGATCAAAAAAAATGTTGATGCTGAATTGAATCTTGCAGCTAAACAAACAATCAGAACAGTAAAACAAAAAATTACTGATATGATTGTAAGCAAAGTGATCGACGAGCCTGTTAAAAAAGCTTTTGACGACGAAAAATTCGTAAAAGAAATTATTGAAACAGTAGTTAAAAACTGGAACTCTCAGAAAAATGAAACAATAGATCTTTCTGTATTACTTCCTGCTGATCTTGAAAAAGAATTTGCAAAGTTTTTCACTGCTAAATCAGGAAAAGAATTAAATGCTAATCTGGAATTAAGTTTTAGCGACACAATAAAAGGTGGTTTCAAAGTTGGCCCGGCTGACGGATCGTATAAAATCAGCTTTAGCGAAGAAGATTTCGAAAATTTCTTCAAATCATACCTTCGTCCAAAAACTATTGAAATGTTATATCCGGGAGAATAGTTATGTTTCGTAATTATTATTACTATTTCATAGCAGGATTACCAGATATTTTTTTAGATGATACTGATGTTCATTTTCAGATGCTTGATTTTAAGCATGAACTGAAAGAACATCTTCATCCGGAAGATTATAAACTGGCAGAACTGTTATTTTTACCTTATGATAATGAAAAACTACTCCGTTTCCTGAACGAAGATTACGAAAACCATAATAAATTGGGGAACTTTACGGTTCAGGATTTTGAACTTGAGTTTTCTGATGAAAGACAAGGGATTCTCCCACAATACATGTATGATTTTGTTGACTTGTATAAGGATGAAGAATTGTCTGAAAAGGTAAATAAGAGTTGGGAAAATGTTCTTGCCGAAATGTATTATGAATATGTTTTAAAGACAAAAAACAAGTTTTTAAAACAATGGTTCGGATACAATCAAAATCTAAACAATATCTTAATAGGACATAATTGTCGAAAATTTAATCTTGAACCCGAGAAACAGCTTAATGGCGATAATTTTGTAACAAAAGCAATACTAAAAAGCAACGCTAAAGATTTTGGTTTAGATGTTGATCTTCCATACGTTTCAGAAATCACAGCACTTACTGAAAAGGATAATTTATTGGCTCGTGAAAAAGGATTAGACCAACTTAAATGGGATAAGATAGAAGAGATTACTCTGTTCGATTATTTTACAATTGAAGTTGTATTAGCTTATACAATTAAACTCGATATGGCATATCGATGGTTAGAACTTAACGAAGAAACTGGCCGTCAGATGTTCAGCAAAATTATCGATGAATTAAAATCTGGTTTTGAATTTCCTAAAGAATTCGCATTAAATGGAAAAAACAAATAAAATGACAAAAGGAACAGTAGCAGGAATCATCGCAAACCTTGTATTCGTTGAGGTAGATGGACCTGTTCACCAAAATGAAATATGCTACATTGATTTAGAAGGAACTAAATTAATGGCTGAGGTTATCAAGGTGGTTGGTACTCAGGCATATGTCCAGGTATTTGAAAGTACCCGTGGATTGAAAGTAAACGATACGGTTGAATTTACGGGGCACATGCTTGAAGTAACACTGGGGCCTGGTATTTTATCTAAAAACTACGATGGTCTGCAAAACGACCTGGATAAAATGGAAGGTGTTTTCTTAAAACGAGGAGAACACACAAATCCATTAGAGGATGATAAAAAGTGGGAATTTAAACCATTAGCTAAAACAGGAGATGTTTTAGAAGCTGGTGGTTGGTTAGGCGAAGTAAAAGAAAACTGGATGCCTCACAAAATTATGATTCCTTTTAAATTTGAAGGTAAATACACTGTAAAAAGCCTTACTGATGCCGGTAAATATACTATTCACGATACTATTGCAGTGGTTACTGACGAAAAAGGCAAAGATATTAATCTTACCATGATTCAGAAATGGCCGGTTAAAGTGGCTATTAAAGCATATAAAGAAAAACCACGTCCGTTTAAATTATTGGAAACAGGTGTTCGTGTAATTGATACTTTAAACCCAATTGCTGAAGGTGGAACAGGTTTCATTCCCGGACCATTTGGAACTGGTAAAACTGTATTACAGCACGCACTTTCAAAACAGGCCGAAGCGGATATGATTATTGTTGCTGCTTGTGGCGAACGTGCAAACGAGGTAGTAGAAATATTTACTGAATTTCCTGAGTTAGATGATCCGCGTACAGGCAGAAAATTGATGGAACGTACCACAATTATTGCTAATACATCGAATATGCCGGTTGCTGCTCGTGAAGCGTCTGTTTACACAGCAATGACTATAGCTGAATATTATCGTGCAATGGGATTAAAAATATTGTTACTTGCCGATTCAACTTCCCGTTGGGCACAGGCTCTTCGCGAAATGTCGAACAGAATGGAAGAATTACCGGGACCGGATGCGTTCCCAATGGATTTACCTGCAATTATTTCTAACTTCTATTCCCGCGCAGGATTTACATATCTGAACAACGGAGAGTCAGGCTCAATTACTTTTATAGGAACTGTATCACCTGCCGGTGGTAACCTGAAAGAACCCGTAACAGAATCAACCAAAAAGGCTGCTCGTTGTTTCTATGCACTTTCACAGCAACGTGCCGACAGTAAGCGTTATCCGGCAATTGATCCATTAGAAAGTTATTCAAAATATGCCGAATATCCTGAATTAGAAGAATATTTTAGAGAAAACATAGATCCCGAATGGCCAGAGAAAATTAGTTTAGCCAGAGATATTCTTATCAGAAGCAGAGAGGTTTCTGAACAAATCAATATCTTGGGTGATGATGGTGTACCTATTGAATATCACGACAGATTCTGGAAAGGTGAAATAATCGACTTCGTGATTTTACAACAGGATGCATTTGATAAAATTGATCGTTCAACTTCATTAGAACGCCAAAAATATATGTTAAATTGGGTTCTTGATATTTATCATACTAAGTTCTCTTTCGAATCATTTGAAGATGTAGGTTCTTACTTTAAAAGAATGATAAACCAAATGAAACAAATGAACTACTCTGAATTCGAATCAGATAAATTCAAAAAGAACGAGAAAGAACTTAATTCATTAATCGAAGAAAGAAAGGCTGAATAATGGAAACAAAAGCATTTCAAAAAATATATACAAAAATCACCCAGATAACAAAAGCTACATGTTCTTTAAAAGCCACAGGTATTGGGTATGAAGAAATGGCGTTTGTACACGGGCGACTGGCTCAGGTTGTAAAAATTATTGGCGAAGATGTAACACTTCAGATTTTTTCCGGAACAGAAGGTGTTCCAACAAATGCAGAAGTTATTTTTCTGGGTCGTCCACCGGTATTAAAGGTGAGCGAAGAATTATCGGGACGTTTCTTTAATGCATATGGAGAACCTATTGATGGCGGCCCGGAAATTGAAGGTGAAGAACGCCAGATTGGAGGCCCGTCTGTGAATCCTGTTCGCAGGAAGCAACCATCAGAGTTTATCCCGACAGGTATTGCAGGTATCGACCTGAATAACGCAATAGTAACAGGACAAAAGATACCATTCTTTGCCGATCCTGACCAACCTTATAACGAGGTAATGGCAATGGTAGCACTTCGCGCTGATGCTGATAAGATTATTCTTGGTGGTATGGGATTAACAAACGATGATTACCTGTTTTATAAAAATGTATTCGATAATGCCGGAGCTTTAGACCGTATCATTAGTTTTGTAAATACAACTGAGAATCCACCGGTAGAGCGATTACTTGTTCCTGATATGGCATTAACTGCCGCAGAATATTTTGCAGTGGATAAAAAGCAAAAGGTGCTTGTACTTTTAACAGATATGACACTTTATGCCGATGCTTTAAGTATTGTATCGAACCGTATGGACCAGATTCCATCGAAAGACAGTATGCCGGGATCACTTTATAGTGATTTAGCTAAGATATATGAAAAAGCAGTTCAGTTTCCTGAGGGAGGCTCAATAACAATTATTGCGGTAACAACATTATCTGGTGGTGATATTACTCACGCGATTCTTGATAATACCGGTTATATTACCGAAGGTCAGTTATTCATTCGTAAAGATACCGATATTGGTAAAGTGATTGTTGATCCGTTCCGTAGTTTATCGCGTTTAAAACAGTTAGTTATTGGTACGAAAACCCGTGCAGATCATCCACAAGTGATGAATGCCGCAATTCGTTTATATGCCGATGCTGCTAATGCAAAAACAAAACAGGAAAATGGGTTCGACCTTACCGATTACGATGAACGTACACTGAATTTTGCAAAAGATTATTCAGATAAATTATTGGCAATTGATGTAAATATTGAAGTTGATCAAATGCTGGATATAGGGTGGAACTTATTCAACAAACATTTTGAACCTGCTGAGGTAGGGATTAAACAAGAATTTGTTGATCAGTATTGGCCAAAGAATTAGTTCAAAGTTCAAAGTTTAAAGTTTTGTGTTCAAAGTTTAGAGTTATGGCTACTATTAAAAGATTTGAAGATTTAGAAGTATGGAAAAAGGCAAGAGAACTATGTAAATTAATATTTGATTTAACTCAAAAGGAAAATTTTTCAAAGGATTATTCTTTAAAAGATCAAATAAAAAGATCGTCAGGTTCAGTTATGGATAATATTGCTGAGGGTTTTGAGCGAGGAGGTAAAAAGGAATTTATTCAATTTCTATATATTGCGAAATCATCAGTAGCTGAAACAAAATCTCAACTTTACAGAGCTTTAGACTATGGGTATATTTCTAAAATTGAATTTGATGAAACTTATAATGAGTGTAATGATGTAGCTAAAATGATAATGGGATTAATTAAATATCTAAAACAATCAGAATATAAAGGAATAAAATTTAATTAATCAAACACAAAACATTAAACACAAAACATTGAACACAGAACATTGAACACAGAACATTGAACACAAAACATTGAACACAAAACATTGAACACAAAACACAGAACGAAAACATGGCAATAAAATTCCAATATAATAAAACATCATTACAGCAATTAAACAAAAATCTTAAAATTCGTTTAAGAGCATTGCCCACACTTCAAAGTAAAGAAGCTGCTCTTCGTATGGAAGTTAAACGTGCTAAAAATCAATCAGAAGAATTACTAAAGAAGCTGGAATCCAGCATGAAAGAATATGATGCAATGGTACGGCTTTGGGGCGAATTTGAAGAGGATCTTATTACTGTGAAAGATGTTAAAATGATCGTTAAAAAAATTGCCGGTGTTAAAACGCCGATCTTAGAAGATGTAATTTTTGAGATCAGGGAATTTAGCCTTTTTAATAAACCGGGTTGGTTTTTAAGCGGAGTTCAAATTATAGAATCATTAGTTAAGATCTCAATTGAAAGTGAATTTTTCTTAAGAAAAATGGAGCTCTTGGATTTTGCCAGAAAGAAAACCACACAAAAAGTAAACCTATACGAAAAGGTGCAAATTCCGGGATACGAAGAAGCAATCTCGAAAGTAAAACGATTTCTTGAAGATGAGGAGAATTTGTCTAAATCATCACAAAAAATTGTTAAAAAACGACAACAACAGAAGGAGGCTGCATAATGATTACTCCAATGATGAAATATTCTTTTTTAATCTATCACAAGGAGTATATTCCTTTTCTTGAGAAGCTTCAGGAACTGGGCGTGCTTCATATTATAGAAAAAAAGAAAGATATTGATGAAAACATCAAATTATCTTTGCAGCAAATCAGTGAAATTAATAAAGCCTTAAAGTTTCTGAATAAAAGAACTCAGGAAGAAAGTGCTGAAAAATCTGAAATGGATGGATTAGCATTGGTTGAAGAATTAAATAAGCTTACTGATGAAATAACTGCAATGGAACAAGAGCAGCTTACATTGAATAAAGAAATTCAAAAAGCTGAGCCCTGGGGTGATTTTACTCCTGAAATGCACGAAAAGCTTGCGGAACAACATATTAAAATTCGGTTTTTTGTTTGTAGCGAGAAGAAATTTAATCCTGAATGGAAAGAAAAATACCCGCTTGATATTGTAAATATAAAAGGTGGATACGCTTATATTGTAGCTTTTCAAAGAGGTGCAAATCCAATTGATATTGATGCCGATGAAATAAAATTACCTGAGCAAACATTATCGGAACTTCTTTCAAAAGATGAAGTGAATAAGAAACGTTTGGAAGAAATAGAAAATATTTTTGATGAGTATGCAATTAAATATCAGGATATTCTTAAAGAAACCCGTCAGAGAATACAAGTAAAAACAGATTTTGATTTAGCATTAAATCACACTGAAAAGCAAGCAGAAGAAAAAGTGATGCTTTTGGAAGGGTGGATTCCTGTTGAGAAAAAAGACGAGCTAGAAAAAGTACTCGACGAACAAAATGTATATTACATTTCGGCTAAGGCTAATGTTGAGGATAATGTGCCAATTAAACTTAAGAATAATAAGTTTAATAAATTGTTCGAGCCTATTGGCGAATTATTTGCCTTACCCGATTATAAAGAAATGGACTTAACACCATTTTTCGCACCATTCTTTTTGCTGTTTTTTGGTTTTTGTGTTGGTGATACCGGATATGGAATACTATTTTTAGTAGTAGCAACTATATTTAAATTCCGTGCTTCTAAAAACTTAAAGCCAATATTGTCTTTACTCCAGATTTTAGGTGTTTCGACAATAATATTAGGTGCTGTTTCTGGAACTGTATTTGGTATTAACCTTATCGATACAGGATATGTATTAAGCGAAATATCATTATCGAACCTGAAAGGTATTCTACCTGCGGATGTAATGTCGAATATACAACCTATAATTGGAGAGCATTTTGCCACAAAAGACGAATTTGTTAGAGCATTGCTTGGTGTTATTGGTGAAGATCAATTAGCATTATTCAAAACCGATTTCTTAAAGAACGCTGTTTCAGATTATAACTTTCTAAATAAATTTAGATATCTATTATTAGATCCAAACAGCATGTTTAATTTTGCTCTTATTCTTGGGGTTATTCAAATTATCTTTGGAATAAGCGTAAGAGCTGCAAATAAAATTAAGCAGTTTGGATTTGTTCATGGCTTATCAAGTATAGGTTGGGCACTTGCTTTTATCGTTCTTATTGTTTTTATGGGAGGCGATAGCGCAGGATTATTAAGTTTAGAAAAATATAAAATTCTTTTTTATGCTTTATTGGGTTTAAGTGGAGTCTTTGTTATCTTCTTTAATAATCCGTCGGCAAGTATTTTTTCCAGCTTTGCGGGTGGAATATATGATATTTACGGAACGGCAACAGGTGTTTTTGGCGATTTATTATCATATATTCGTTTATTCGCATTAGGAATTTCAAGTGCAATTTTAGGACTAGTCTTTAATCAAATTGCAGTACAATTCTTAGAAATAAAATATATTGGTTGGTTGCCATTTGTATTATTGTTGATATTTGGACACGGAATAAATATATTTTTAGCTTCGCTTGGTGCATTTATACACCCAATGCGTTTAACATTTGTAGAATTTTATAAAAATGCCGGTTTCGTTGGAGGCGGTAAACAGTATAAACCTTTTTCAAAATAAAAATAATTAATAAAAAATAGGAGAATAAAAATCATGGAAAGTAACATGCCAGTAGTTTTAGCTTACGCAGGATTAGCATTTATGTTAATTTTATCAGGAATTGGAAGTGCAATTGGAGTTTCAATGGGAGGTAATGCCTCAATTGGTGCTTTGAAAAAAGATTCAGAAAAATTCGGCAACTATATGCTTTTAGCTGCTTTACCAGGAACCCAGGGTCTTTATGGTTTCGCAGGCTTTTTTGTAATTATGGGTAAAGGAGTAATAGGATCAGGAATGGAGATGGCTTCAGCTATAGCAATTCTTGCAGCAGGACTATCTCTTGGATTTGTTGGATTATTTTCAGCCATATATCAAGGTTCTGTTACATCAAACGGTATTGCTGCAATTGGTGGTGGTAACGATGTATTTGGTAGTACAATGATTTTAGCTGTATTCCCTGAATTATATGCAATTATTGCTTTTGCTGCAACATTCTTAATTAGTGCACAATTATAAGAAACTAAAATAATTTTTTATCGTATTAGGAGACAGTGTAATAATAATTGCACTGTCTTTTTTTTTATTACACTGTTTTTTTACTTATTTATTAAGTAAATTTGTAAATACACAAACTTCAGGGCATGTATAGATTCCTTTTAAATATTACATTTGTCCTTGCAATATTGATTTTTAATCAGGAAAACATATTTGCAAATGACAATTCTACAGAAAAGGATCCTGAACATCCACAAGAGCATAACGAAGAACATGAAAAAGAAGGGTTTAATCCGGGTGATTTTATTTTCGACCACATTAGGGATAGTTACGAATGGCATTTATTTTCATATAAAGGACACCATGTAGCAATTCCTTTACCTGTTATTTTATATAGTAAAACTAAAGGATTTATTTCTTTCTGGTCGTTTAAGCTGGAACATGGGCATACTTACCACGGATTTAAAATTGCACACGAGGGCGATTATGAAAATAAAATTATTGAAGTAAATAGTCATGGAGAGTTTGTTGCCCGTCCTTTCGATATTTCAATTACTAAAAATGTTACAGCCATTTTATTTAGCTGTATTTTTCTGATATTTATTTTTGTGTCTGTTGCAAACTCCTATAAAAGAAGAGAAGGATTGCCACCTAAGGGATTACAATCATTATTTGAACCATTAATTTTATTTGTTCGCGATGATATTGCGAAGTCAAGTATTGGTGAAAAACATTACGAGAAATACACTCCGTTTTTGTTAACCATATTCTTTTTTATATTATTGAATAACCTGCTTGGTCTTGTTCCTTTATTCCCGGGTGGAGCAAATGTTACCGGAAATATTACAGTAACAATGGCTTTAGCACTTTTTACTTTTTTTATTACAACCATAACCGGGAATAAAAATTATTGGAGTCATATATTTAATACACCGGGAGTCCCGTGGTGGCTAAAAGTACCACTTCCCCTGATTCCTTTTGTTGAACTATTTGGAGTATTTATTAAACCATTTGTTCTGATGATTCGTTTATTTGCTAATATTTCTGCAGGGCATATTATTGTTTTAGGCTTTTTTAGTTTGATTTTTATTTTCGGTAGCATGAATCCAAAACTGGGTCTTGTTGTTTCACCTGTTTCACTTGTTTTTACAATTTTTATGTCTATTCTTGAATTATTAGTAGCATTTATTCAGGCTTATGTATTTACAATTTTGTCAGCTATTTATTTTGGAATGGCATCAGAAGAAGATCATTGAAATTAAAATTATATTCACCATTTAAAATTAATATTATGTCTACTTTAGGATTTATTTTACTTGCAATTGAAGGTGTAGTTATTTCAAAAGCTGCAGCAGGTTTTGGAGCTGCTTTTGTTGCTTTTGCTGCATCAATGGGTATTAGCAAAATTGGGATATCCGCGATGGAATCTATTGCCCGTCAGCCAGAAGCGGCCGGCGATATCAGGTCAAATATGATTGTTGCTGCTGCGCTTATTGAAGGCGTTGCTTTCTTTGCAATTGTAGTTTGTTTCCTTATTTTATTTGTTTAAGGATTTTACTTTACAGAGCAGCGGTTGGCTGCCTGTAAAGTTTTTAAATTTAATACTATTTTGTTATGGAACTGGTAAAACCTGATCTGGGCTTATTAATCTGGATGATATTTTCTTTTAGCGTTGTTCTTTATGTACTTATAAAGTTTGCATGGAAACCAATACTAAAAGCTTTAAAGGATCGCGAGACATCAATTAGTAAAAGCCTTTTAGCGGCTCAAAGAGCAAAAGACGAAATGGCTAAAATTGAATTTGGGAATGAAAAGATTACTCAGCTGGCAAAACTTGAAAAGGAAAGCCTGCTTAAAGAGGCTAAAGAAATAAAAAATAAAATTATAGAAGAAGCCCGCGAAGATGCAAAATTAGAAGCTAAGGAAATTATTAAAGAGGCCAGGCAAAGCGTTGAGCAGGAAAAAAATAAAGTAATAAATGAGATTAAAAACCAAATTGCAACTTTATCTGTTGATATAGCTGAAAACATTTTAAAGCAAAAACTTGAAGATGAATCTAAACAAAAAAAATTAATTGATGATCTTGTTAAAGATATTGATTTGAATTAATCCTTATATTATTCATGTATCAGAGTCAAATAAATGTACGTTATGCCAGGTCTATATTTCTTCTTGCTGAGGAGAAGAACATGCTTGATGAAATAAAACAGGATGTTGAACTGATTCTTCAATGGTATGAGGGAAATGAAGATATTAAAATTTTATTGGAGCATCCTGTGGTAAAAGCATCGAAAAAAAGGGAACTTTTAAACGAAATATTTAAAGATAAAATTAATACATACTCATTATCACTTTTACAACTTATAGTTAAAAACAAGCGCGAAAACCACTTAAAAAACATATGTAACAATTTTATTGAAATTTATCGTAAACACAAAGGTATTAATACAGCTGTTTTAACAACAGCATTTGAATTAACAAGAACACATCAAACAAATATTAAAAAAACTATAGAGAAGGCTTTTAATTCAACAGTTGAATTAAATACTAAAGTTGATAAAGAATTAATTGGAGGAATGATTATTCAGGTTGATGACAAACTGTTAGATTTAAGTGTTGCAAGACAAATCCAACAACTTAGAAATCAATTTTTAAACATTGATTTTAATAATAAAAAGAAAAAATAAAACCTGTCTGCCGACAGGCAGGCATTAAAATATAAACTATGGCTGGAATTAAACCCGGAGAGGTCTCAAAAATTTTAAAGAAAGAATTAGAAGGCTTTACAACAAATTCCGAACTTGAAGAAGTAGGTAGTGTTTTACAAGTAGGTGATGGTATTGCGAGAATATATGGATTATCCAATGTGCAGTCTAATGAACTGATTGAGTTTGAAAGCGGAATGAAAGGAATAGTCCTAAATCTTGAAGAAGATAATGTGGGTGTAGTCCTTTTGGGATCTTCCGAAGAAATTAAAGAAGGAGATCAGGTTAAGCGAACCAAAAGAATAGCTTCCATTAAAGTTGGCGACGGTCTTTTGGGAAGAGTTATTAATACTATTGGCGAACCTATTGATGGCAAAGGACCTCTTAGCGGAGAACTTTATGAAATGCCTTTTGAAAGGAAGGCCCCCGGTGTAATATATCGCCAGCCGGTAAATGAACCAATTCAAACAGGTATTAAGCCTATTGATGCAATGATACCTATTGGTCGCGGGCAAAGAGAATTAATTATTGGTGACCGACAAACCGGAAAAACGGCTATTGCTATTGACGCAATTATTAATCAAAAAGAATTTTACGATAAAGGAGAACCGGTTTATTGTATTTATGTAGCTATTGGACAAAAAGGATCAACCGTTGCAAATATTGCTGATACTCTGGAAAAACACGGAGCAATGGATTATACGGTTATAGTTATGGCAACTGCTGCTGATCCTGCTGCATTGCAATTTTTTGCCCCATTTGCAGGTGCTTGTATTGGAGAATATTTTAGAGATACGGGAAGAGCAGCTTTAATTGTTTATGATGACCTTTCAAAACAAGCCGTAGCATATCGCGAAGTTTCTTTGTTACTTCGTCGTCCACCAGGGCGAGAAGCTTATCCCGGAGATATTTTTTATTTACATTCCAGATTACTTGAACGTGCTGCGAAAATTATTCAATCAGATAAAATTGCGGCCGAAATGAATGATTTACCCAAATCATTAAAGGGGAAAGTGAAGGGTGGAGGTTCTTTAACTGCTTTGCCAATTATAGAAACACAAGCAGGTGATGTTTCTGCATATATTCCTACTAATGTAATTTCAATTACCGATGGACAAATATTTCTGGAATCGGATCTGTTTAATTCCGGTGTTCGTCCTGGAATTAATGTTGGCATCTCTGTTTCCCGAGTTGGAGGAAACGCACAGATTAAATCAATGAAAAAAGTTGCCGGAACTTTAAAACTGGATCAGGCACAATATCGTGAACTGGAAGCATTTTCAAAATTTGGTTCTGACCTTGATGCTGCAACAATGGCAATACTTGACAAGGGGGCAAAAAATGTAGAAATTCTTAAACAGGGACAATATTCGCCAATGCCTGTTGAAAAACAAATTGCAATTATTTATTGTGGAACAAAAGGATTATTGGGAGATGTTCCGGTTGAAAAAATAAAAGAATTTGAATCAGATTTTTTAGATATGATGGAGATACAATATGAAAAAGTGTTGGAAACATTGAAATCAGGAAATCTGACAGATGACGCTATAAATGCAATAGAAACTGTAGCGAAGGAAGTTGCAGCGAAATATAAAGTAGATTAATTTATAGATATAAATGGGTAATTTAAAGGAAATACGTACGCGAATTGCTTCTGTAAAATCGACAAAGCAAATTACAAGTGCGATGAAGATGGTTTCTGCAGCTAAACTAAAAAAAGCTCAGGATGCTGTAATTCACCTGAGGCCTTATGCCGGCAAATTACACCAGATATTATTCGATATTAACCAAAGTATTGAGAAAGAAGAGGAACATATTTATTCACGACCGGGAATTCCGGATAAAATATTAATCGTTGCTATTACATCAAATAAAGGATTGTGTGGTGCATTTAATGCTAATATAGCCAAACAGGTATCAACTCTGTTAAACGAAGAATACATTGGCGAAAACAAAGAAGGAAATGTGTCGGTATTCTCAATTGGGAAAAAGGGAACGGAGGTTTTTAAATCACAAGGAATTAAGAATTTATTTGTTAATAATGATATTTTGGATAATCTGAATTTTACCAATACGGTTCCGATTATAGAAGATATTATGAGGAGTTATGTTGAAAAAGAGTTTGATAAAGTTATTTTAGTTTATAATCGATTTAAAAATGCAGCAGTTCAGGTATTGACAACAGAGAAGTTTTTGCCAATTGAGCTTCCGGAGGAGATTGAATCCAATGTGAATTTTGATTACATATTTGAGCCCACAAAAGAATATATTGTAAAAGAATTAATACCAAAATCACTAAAGATACAGTTTTATGAAGCTATTCTTGAATCATTGGCAGCTGAATATGGTGCTCGAATGACAGCAATGCACAAAGCAACAGATAATGCAACATCAATAATTAAAGACTTACAATTAACCTATAATAAAGCCCGACAAGCAGCAATTACAAATGAAATACTGGAAATTGTCGGTGGAGCAGAAGCCTTAAGCAAGTAAATTTTCCATATTTTTTCAGCTTTTAATTTATAAACAGAATTTTAATATTTTGCAATGAGTGCTTATATCTACGATTTAATAAAACAGGGTGAACATCGACAACTCGATTTTAAGCATTCCATTACAGATTCAAAGAAAATAGCCAGATCATTAGCCGCTTTTTCTAATACTGATGGAGGAAAACTCCTTGTTGGAGTTAGAGATAATGGTTCTATTGCAGGAGTACAAGGCGATGAAGAATTTTATATGGTTCAGGCAGCTGCGGATTTATATTGTAGACCTGCAATTAAATTTGAAACAAAAGCCTGGAAAATTAGCGGAAAAACCATCCTTGAAATTTCAATTCCAAAAGTTTCCGGAGATAAATTAATTACTGCTCCGGATAAAAATGGTTTATACAAGGTTTATATTAGGGTAAATGACGAAAACTTTATCGTTAGTAATATATATCTTAAAGCATGGAATAAGAAAAAGTTTGGGAAGGGCATTTTAATTAGATACGATGAGCCTGAAAAAGTAATTTTTAGTTATTTACAAGAAAATCAAAGCATTACTTTTTCAAAATTTAGAAAACTGGCAAATTTAACAAAGTATAAAGCAGAAATAATTTTAGTTAATCTTATAGTATTAAATATTATAAAAATTGATTTTACTGAAAACCAGGTAGTGTATAAACTTGTAAAACAATAGTAATAATAGCTACTACAAGAACAAAACAAAGTAACATATTGTTATTAATGGATATATATAACAAATTAAATTTGAATATAATTTTATTATTTGCTTCTATTTTATACTTTTAGAGCCGAAAAAATTATATAAACTAAATCCATAACTAAAATTTATTACCATGAAATTGAAAATTTTGAGTAGAATAGCTGCAATGATTATTATAATGGGCTTTGCAGTTAATGTAAGTGCACAAACAGCAACAGAAGCCGTTGATGCTTTAAAAGATGGTGTTGCAAAATCGCAGGCAAAAGATTATTTAGGCGCCATTGAGTCGTTTAAGCAATGTATTAGCATTTATGATGAATTAGGCGAGTCGGAAAATGAAAACAGAACAACTGCCGTAGCACAAATTCCAAATATGCAATATAAATATGCGATTGGACTTTACAAAGAAAAAAAATATGACGAATCAATAACTGCTTTTGAAACTTTAAAAGAATATTCGGCAACATACGAAGATGCTAAAATGGCAAAAAAAGCAAATGCTACTATTCCTAAATTGTACTATGCTAAAGGAGCAAGTTTACTTAAAACTAAAGATTATGCAGCTGCTTTAGAAGCTTTAGATAAGTCAATAGAGTTAGATCCTAAATACCCTATGTCGTATGTAAGAAAAGCACAGGTTTATAAAGATCAAAAGGATGAACCTAACTTTAAAGAAGCAATAGATAATGCAATAAATGCTGCAGTAGCAAAAAAAGACACAAAATCAGAAGGAACAGCAAAACAGTTAGCAGGAAATTTTTATTTAGTTGCTGGTGCCAATGCTGTTAAAGCAGAAAAATATAGTGATGCGGAAAAATATTTTAATACTTTAATGGAATATAAAGATGCTGATACCGACATTTATTATCAATTAGCAGTTATTTATAATAAGCAATCAAAATGGGATGCTGCAATTGAAGCCGGTAACAAAGCTTTAGAACTTTTTGGTGATGCAGGTACTACTAAAGATGCTAAAATATATTATGAATTAGGTAATTCATATTATGGTAAAAGCGATAATACTGCTGCGTGTGATGCTTATAAAAAAGCAGCAAAAGGAGATTATGAAGCATCGGCAAAATATCAAATTGAACAGGTTTTGAAGTGTCAATAAGGTTTTTATTAGATAATATTAAAGGAGGTCAATTTTGATCTCCTTTTTTGCATTAACCAAACATCGGAAGTTTTAAAAACTTCCGATGTTTTTTATATTCAGAACTCCTGACACGGCTGCTAAATATCAGCATATTAGAAGTTTGTCTTTGTAGATCGTTGTGTCGATTTTTGTTCCGCTTAAATGGTATCATGCTGAATGAAAATTTGTAATATCATTTGAGATTTTTAATATTTTGTAAATATTTCCTTCAGTATTTCTGATTGGGGTATATGTTTCGGCAAAAACTAACTGTTTATTGTTAATTTTTACTTTGCTTGTTTCTTTTTGTACTTTACCAGATTTTAATTCTCTCCAGAATTTTTCGTATGCAACTTTTTGTTGCTCCGTAAATTCCATGTTTGCGGAATGGTGAGTTCCAATTACTTCATCTCTGGTTATTCCAAGTAATGACAGGTAATTATCATTTACATTTTGTATGTTTCCATCCAGATCATATTCTATAACGTAGCTTGATGTATTGAGTGCTTCAACAAGACCTCCCATTTCAGCACCCTTGCGTGTTGATTCTTCTTGTGTGGCTTGTAACTCTTCCATGTTTTGCCGCATCTCTTCCTCTTGTTGTGTAAGCCTTTCTGCAGCTTCGCGCGATTCATTTAAAAGATTGGCCGTACGAATATTTATTTTAACAGTAGAGTAGGTTGTTGCAATGTTCTCTGCTACTTTTTCAATAAACTCTATTTTATATGGTTCAAAGTAATCAAACGATGTTATTTCAATAACTCCATGAACATCTTCATTTACTTTAA
>JAUWQL010000012.1 GCA_030611105.1 Bacteroidales bacterium | reverse complement strand
ATCGAATACAATACGCATTGATACAATTCATTATTCATCAGTTCCATGGTTTAAGTTCACAGGATTAACACATGCAAGAAATTTTAAATATAAAGATAGTGCTCCTAAAATTACATTTGGCAAATTCGATAAAATTGGCAGTAAAAAAATAATGAATATAGCCATTAACGGGCATCATGGATTAATTGACGGATACCATGTGGGAGAATATTTGAAAACTTTTCAAGAGCTACTTAACAGCGAATAACTTTACCTTGGATCAAGATAAATAATAAACCCTGTAGTTAACATAAAGGATTTGTTTTTGGGCTTATCCAAATCTTGTTCTGGCCAAAATGAATCATAATTAAAATTATATCTCAATTCAGCTGAACCGTTATCTAAGTTTATAAATCCCTGAGTGTATCTGATATCTAAAAAAAGGTCTGTTCTACTGTTAAATCTTCCTTGTACACCCATTCCAATAATAATTCCAGCATCAAACTTATTGAGATTTGGCAAAATATCTTCATTAATCGACTCAATTATATAATCATCGCCAATTATTATTTCATAAGTACCTTTAGTTTTAGCAGCAACCAAATACGAGGCATAGCCGCCTGCATAAATATATATTTCAGGATCTGGAGTAAAATTAAATTTGAAATAAACAGGTAATGTTGCATAATGCAAACTCATTTCCATATCGTGATTTACAAACTTACCTCCTTTCGGTTCATAATTTAGCTCAGCTCGAACCGACAACATAGGATGTAAATAAAAAGCTCCCGTAACACCAATTTGCAGTCCTATATTTTTTGCATACTGATCAATAGCTTCATCACCGGTAATAGTTGATAAAAGCACTCCCCCTTTTAATCCTATAGTTGGAGTTTTTGTAGTATTATGTGAAAATTTACGTGGGTCTCTGGGATTTTGAGAATATAAAGTACGGTATTGAGTCAAAATTATTAATCCAATAATAAATATTAATACTTTATATTTTGATTTCATCTTACCTTTTTAATACTAAATTACATAAAATAAACAATAAAAAAAGCCTGTCAAATATTTGACAGGCAAGTAAAAACAAATATCATGCAATTATTTTATTAAATCAACACTTCGTTTTACAAATTTTGTTAAGTCTTCTCCCTTTAACATATTGTTTGCAAGAAGCGCTAAATCAACGAGTTGCTTGACATATTTATTTCCTGAGCCGTATTTAGCAAGCACATCTTTTTTCTTGTTTTTCAGCTCTTCAATTTTCTTATCAACATCAGTTAATTTATCTTTATCGGTCTGGTTAATTTCTTCTTCTTTCTTACCTTCTTTTGTTTTTTCCAATGTAGATTTTTCTTCTTCAACAGGTTTTAACTCTTCTAAAATTTTTGTTATTTTAGTTTCAACCTTTTTTTCTTTTTGCTCAAGAATTTTTTCAATTAAGCGATGATTCGAATTTAAAACCATATTATAGCTGTCAGGTAAATCACCATAAAAATTCATTCCACCACCACCCATTGCTGCCATATCTTTCATTCGTCGCATAAATTCAGACTGTGTTACCATAATTGGGTCATCAGTTTCTTTTAAATTTTCAAACGAAACAGTAAATGTCGCGAATGTTGGTAATTGGCTTTCGAATATGTGAGTTAATTGATCTTTTTCTTCTGTCGAAAGTTTTGATTCCTCTGTATCCTCTTTTTTAATCAATTTATCAACTACATCAGAATCAACACGTAAAAATCTTGAATTGCTTAATTTTGGCTCAATATGGTTAATAAAATGTGTATCCAGCTGACCATCCATTATTAACACATCGTAACCTTTTGCTTTCGCATTTTCGATAAAGGTGTATTGTTTTTCCTGGTCGGTAGCATATAAATAAATCAGATTTTTATCTTTATCGGTTTGATTCTCTTTAATAATTTTCTCGTATTCTTCGAAAGTAAAATACTTGCCATCTGTATTTTTAAGCAAAGTAAATTTTTGAGCTTTTTCGTAGAATTTTTCTTCCGTTAACATTCCATATTCCATGAACACCTTTAAATCGTCCCATTTTTCCTCAAATTGAGGACGATCATTTTTAAATATCTCATTAAGCCTGTCTGCTACTTTTTTAGTAATATGATTCGCTATTTTCTTAACATTCGAATCGCTTTGCAAATAACTACGCGAAACGTTTAACGGAATATCCGGGGAATCGAGTACGCCATGAAGCAGTGTTAAAAATTCAGGTACAATACCTTCGACCGAATCAGTAACAAACACCTGATTAGCATACAACTGTATTTTATTTTTCTGAATTTCCACATTGTTTTTAAGCTTTGGAAAATATAGAATCCCTGTTAAGTTAAATGGATAATCAACATTTAAATGAATATGAAATAATGGATCATCAACAACAGGATAAAGTTTACTATAAAATTCTTTATAATCTTCGTCTTTTAAATCTGATGGAGTTCGAGTCCATAAAGGTTTGGTATCATTAATAATATTTAGTTTATCAGTTTCAACCTCCTTACCATCTTTCCACTCTTTTTGTTTTCCAAATGCAATTTCAATAGGTAAGTAACGACAATATTTATTTAACAAATCGCTGATTCTTCTTTCTTCAGCAAATTCATTCGATTCATCATCGAAGTATAAAATGATATCAGTACCGCGATCTTCTTTTTCAACTTCCTCTATGTTATATTCAGGGCTGCCATCACATGACCATTTAATAGCCTTTGCATTATCTGTATATGATTTAGTTATGATTTCAACCTTTTTAGAAACCATAAAAGATGAATAAAAACCTAATCCAAATTTCCCGATTATAGTTGTTTTATCTTTAAATTTATTAATAAACTCTTCGGCACTTGAAAAAGCTATTTGGTTTATATACTTATCAATTTCTTCCTCAGTCATTCCAATACCCTTATCACTTATTGTAAGTATTTTCTTTTTAGAATCTAAAGAAACTTTTATCGTTAGATCACCTAATTCTCCTTTAAACTCACCTACTGATGCAAGTTTATTCATTTTCTGTGATGCATCAATGGCATTTGAGATTAGCTCTCTTAAAAAGATTTCATGATCTGAATAAAGAAACTTTTTGATAATTGGAAAGATATTCTCTGTAGTTACACCAATTTTACCTTTTTGCATTTTTTATATTATTTTAAGTTCAACATCAATTTACATGTGCCTTTTTTCAATATCTGTGCCAGAGAGATTTTCCTGACAAATAGACAGCAAGAAAATAAAGTTGATTAAATTAAAATGGGAAAAGTTCAGATTATGTCAGAAACCACTCAGGAAAAATCATGTATAGTATTAACAAAGAAAGTATCAGCCCTGCAATAAATAGCAAGAATATTCTTGTGAACCTCCTACTTGCCTCTTTTTTTATCAGGAAATTCTTTTGACTAATAATACCTTTAATATTATTTTCAATACGTAGAATAATATTTTCATTCTTTTTTATAAAAGTATATGCTCCATAATGAAATGCTGATGAAACAATATTAATATTATCATTGTCAGAATACAATATAACTTCGGAATATGAATTAATTTCTTTTATTCTTTTCAATACATCAAGCACTTCAACCTGGTTGTTATCTTCATCTAACTCTAATGAGGTCGAAAGAAATATTATAAAAATTTCATTTCTGGTATGTTCTATGTGAATAAAATCTTCAAAAAAATCTTTGCTACGTGAATAAATTTTTATGTTGTAATCGTTAACCTCTTCGAATTTCGCCAGAACATCCCTGATATACGAGTCATCGTTATCGATAAAAATAACATTAGTATTATGTTTTGAAATGCGTCGCACCATATAAGCTAAATTATTACCTAAATTTAAAACAATTATTATTACAAGTCAATAGTAAAGAGAAAATGAATCTATTCGATATTGTGATCCCGAACATCAATATCAGAATAAGCATTCCAGATACCTCGTTCAAATTTTAATCCGTCATATGAAAAATCAGGTCCGTAAAATTCGAATTGCCCCTCTAAACTTGGTCGCGATGGAGACAAATGATCATAAATAATCATTTCTTTTTCTTCATCATAAGTCAAGGTCATATTTGTTTGAGCATTGAATTCAAAAATCACCCGAGATATGGGGATGCTTTTATTTTTAAAAACTTTATTGCCAAATACGGGGGAATCATTTTTATCAAAATATAGTATCTCAATAATTTTCTTTTTGGTTAATAAATTATTTAAATCGGCACCTAATAATGTGTAGTATACCTTTCCTTTATACTTGTTGGTTATAATTTTATAATATAATGCACCATACCATTTTTTGTTATTTAACACTGTCAACTCTGGTTTTTTAATATTATCTGAATCATCATTTAACTCATAAAAAATATAAGTTTTTTTTGATTTTTTATATTGAATAAATCCAAAATAACGATGAGTTCTATCATTGTAAGGTAAATTCCAGGTTATTATTCGAAGTTTTTCGTCTTCTGATTTTATTATTCCAATATTTTTTAACGAATCAAAAGGATATGTAAAAGAGCTTTCATTTCTTAAAGCTTTCTTGAAATACTTAATTATCTGATTATTAGCCTCAATTTTATTATTATCATCCCTTTCGCTAGCAAGTAATGTAAAATAATATTGTAAAGAATCTTCATAAAATTCTATTTGTCCCTGTTTACTATTATTTCCAAACATTTCCTGTTTTTGAAATAATATAATAATAATTAACAAAATAATTATCTTAGTATTATTTACTATACAAGCCTTTTTCATTTATTAATAGTGTTCATTAATTAGTACTAACTATGTAAAATCATTTTATTTTACAGATTCCTCAATTGATTCATTTAAAATATCGCAAGCTTGTTTTATTTGATCTTCCGTAATTATTAAAGGCGGAGCAATTCTAAAAGCACTATCATGAAATAAAAACCAATCCGTAACAAGGCCTTTGTCAATAGCAATATCAATAACTTTTTTAACCTGATTAAAATCGCGTAACTCAACTGCCATAAACAAACCTATACCTCGTATTTCTTTTATTTCAGAATGATTTAAATACTTTCTAAATAAATCTCCTTTACTTTTAACATCGGTAATTATCTTTTTTTTAATAAGTACATCCAAAGAAGCACATGCTGCAGCACACGAAACCGGATGACCTCCAAATGTAGTAATATGTCCAAGTATAGGATTTGTTTTAAACCTCGACATAATTTTATTTGATGAAACAAATGCCCCGATTGGCATTCCTCCTCCCATCCCTTTTGCTATTGTCATTATATCAGGAACAACATTATATTCTTCAAATGCAAATAAATTACCAGTTCGGCCAAAGCCTGTCTGAATTTCATCGAAAATTAACAATGCTCCAACTTCACTACATCTTTCACGAAGTTTTGTTAAATAATTATCCTTTGGAAGTCTTATGCCTGCCTCGCCCTGCACAGGTTCAACTAATACACAAGCAGTTTTTTCTGAAATCAGATTTAAATCTTCATAAGAATTAAAGTTTAAAAAATTTACATCAGGTAATAAAGGCCTGAAAGAGTTTTTAAACTCTTCGTTCCCCATTACACTGAGTGCTCCATGCGTACTTCCGTGATATGCATTTTTAAAAGAAATAATCTCAGATCGGCCTGTATATCTTTTAGCTAATTTTAATGCTCCCTCAATGGCCTCGCTCCCGGAGTTAACAAAATATACCGAGTTCAAATTTTCCGGTAATAGACTTGTCAGTTTCTTTGCAAATTCAACTTGCGGTGTTTGAATATATTCACCATAAACCATTAAGTGCATATATTTCCCTACCTGATCTTTTACTGCTTTAACAACTTCAGGATGCAAGTGCCCAACATTACTTACGGACACCCCGGAAATTAAATCAATATATGACTTACCTTTATTATCATACATATATATGCCATCTGCACGTTCAATTTCCAGTTGTAAAGGAAAATCAGAAGTTTGCCCTACGTGTTGCAAAAAAAGTTGTCTTTGCGAAATCATATTGCCAATTTTTAAACCAAAAAAAATGGGGATAAACCCCAATTTATTCCTTAAATCAAATATATCATTGTTTCCCCATTAGGTTGATATCTTTCATAAATCTATCCTTATACGCCTTTCCAATTGGTATTGCTTTAATTCCGTCGTTACTCTTTATATAAATAGAATTATCCTCAATACGATTAATTTTACTAAGGTTCACAATATATGAACGATGGACTCTTTTAAACTGAGAAGCAGGGAATTGGCTTTCAATCGATTTCATAGTAAAATGTATTGTAAACTTTTCATTATATGAAATTATAATAACATAGTTCTCCAAAGCTTCAACCCAAAGTATATCGTCATATTTTAATTGTACAAGAGCTGAATTTTTCTTGATAAAAATTTCGTCTATTTCTTTTTTGCTCCTTGTATCATGGATGTTCTTTGATTTCAATACTGCTTTATAAAATCTTCCATAAGTAACTGGTTTCAGTAAATAATCCGTCACATCATAACCAAAAGCTTCCAGGGCGTATTTTTCTTTTGAAGAAACAATAATTACCTGAGGTAAATTTATTAGTGTATTTAAAAAATCAATGCCATCCATCTCGGGCATCTCTATATCAAGAAAAATTAAATCAATTTCTTCCGTGTGTTTATCAAGAGCGTTGATAGCTTCTACGGCATTTTGAAATGAGTTTTTAAGTTCAAGAAAACCTGTACGAGTAATAAATTCTTCTATAACTCGTCTTGACAGGGCATCATCATCAATTACAATACAATTCATACTTTTCGTCTTAATATCCCCAAAAATAGAAAATTTCTGATAGGTTTTGAAAATATTTGTTTTAAAAAATTACATTAATATACGAAAATTAATGATTAAATGTTGTTTTTCTTAGATAAAAACTCATCTACAAGTAAGGATGGGCTCTTGATTGTCTTTTTTAACCAATTTAATTTTAGTTCTTCTTTTTCAAAATCAGTCAGTTGCCAATTTATATCAGAGTTTCTTAGCTTGCTTGTTAAATGATGAAGTATAATTGCTACGGATACAGAAATGTTGAAACTTTCAGTAAATCCATACATAGGAATTTTTAAATATTCATCGGCATTTTCAATCATCAATTCTGATAAACCCATTACTTCATTTCCAAAAAATAATGCCACCTTTCCTTTTCCCAAATCAAAATTTTCTAAATCAACATCTTCTTTATGAGGGCTTGTAGCTACTATTCTATACCCGTTTTCTTTAAGTTCTTTTATTGATTGTAAAGTATTGTTCTCCGTTTTATTATACTTTATAAGATTCAACCATTTTGATGACCCTAAAGCAACATCCGGATTTACTTCATACTTATTTATATTTTCGATAATATGTATATCCTGTAATCCAAAACAATCTGAGGTTCTTAATACAGCACTGGCATTTTGCGATTGATAAATATCTTCTACCGCAACAGTAATATACCGTGTTCTGTTCTCAAGAACTTTATCAAACACTTCAAGTCTATTATCAGTTACAAATTGCTTAAGAAAATTTATTAATTCAGCATTCATTGTATTACGAAAGATTTATATAAAAAAAGGGAGTACAATTAAATTGTACTCCCGCTATTCTTTATCAATATGTTTAATTAACAGCGTCAGCTAAATCGCTACCAGCTTTAAATTTAACAACATTTTTAGCTTTAATAGTGATTGGTTTTCCAGTTTGAGGGTTTCTACCAGTTCTTGCATTTCTTTTAACTACAGAAAAAGATCCGAAACCAACTAAGGCTACTCTCTCACCTTTTTTCAAAGAAGCAGTAGTACCTTTAATAAAAGCATCTAAAGCTTTTTTAGCATCAGCTTTTGTTAAACTAGCTCCACCAGCAATTGCATCAATTAATTCTGCTTTGTTCATAATAAAAATTTTTTTAGGGTTAGTAAAATAAATATTTTTTTTAGCTTCTACATACAAATATAGACTATTTCCGATGTTTAGCAAATGTTCTACAAAAAAAAATAGTGAATTATTGATAAAAATGTTGATTTTGCTAATAATTGAACGGGGAAATGGCTGTTTTAGAGTAAAATCGTATAAAATTTCCTCATTCAGCCCCGTAATCAGCTATTTGAATTTTCCTATAATATTTTTTCGGAAAATTTTGCTCAAATAAAAAATAATTATACTTTTGCCCCCGGAGAAATGGCAGAGTGGTCGAATGCGGCGGTCTTGAAAACCGTTGTACCGCGAGGTACCGGGGGTTCGAATCCCTCTTTCTCCGCAAAGTATGCTAATTACCAATTAATTAGATACGTAAGGGACTAAAAAAGGGACTACTTTTGATTGAGTAGTCCCTTTTTTTATGCTTTATTTGCTAGTTTATTTAATACATTAGTTTATTTAATACATTTTTTTGTTGAGCTTAACAGGAATAAATGAAAAGCTTTGATCTATTCTTTGTCCTGAATGCTCCGAAAATCTATTTTACCATTCGTCATTTTTGATAATTGGAACTTTAATATAATTGGAATATAAATCAGAAATTGATTGCAAATCGGTTTTTAATTCAATCATTAATTCTAAATATTTATCTTCTGGTAGCCCAGTTTTTTTTCTCCCTTTTTGTTGTGGATATTTATCTGCTACAGGTATTAATTTTAGGCTATTATATTCGTTATCTCTAGCATCTTTACATCTTACATCATCAAGAACAATTCTACATTTAGAATCCTTTAAAAAGAATTTTATAGTATATGAAAAAATCCAATTTTGTGACCATGATGTTGCTATCACCCAATGACGCGATATTTTGGTTGTACCTTTTATTAGGATAATTCCTGCTTCTTTATCGTCATTTTGAATTACATTTTGTGCCGATTTCCAATTCTCGCTAATAAAAAGCTTTGTTTTTGAATATAAATCATTTTTATTATCAGCTAATGAATCAGTTATTACATCCCATTTAAAATCAACTTGGGAATACGATACAATGCCAATAAACATAAATAATACAACTATTAAGTATTTTTTCATAACAGGTAATTTTTAAGTTTAATTTTTATCTGAGTTATTCAAAGTTAATCATTTGTCCTGAATGCTCCTAAAATCCATAATTAAATTATTCAGAACCCAAATGTTCAGAAAATACAAAAAGGGAATTACTAAGACCTTTCAGAGAGTTAGAAATGTATTTATAAAAAGAGCAATATGAAAATATTGCTCTTTAAACTTAAATCCATTCTTCCATAACTACTCTTTATATTTAGGGTGCTTTGAAACATTCTTATATTCAATAACATGCGGTTTGTTTATATTCGCATCTAATTGAGTTGACTGCATCTTTGGTTTGAAATATCCTATAATTGATGTGTAAGCCTGAATAAAATCCTTATCATTTAAACTATCTAAAATGGTATTAAAGCGTGCCGAATGCTTTTCTGTAATTGCTTCGCCTAACTGTTCCCATTCAAGAGTCTTTTTATGTTTCCCCTTTGTTGCACCCGCCTTTGCGGCTTCTACTTTGTTAAATCTATGTTGCGGCATAATATGAGATTTTATGAGTAAAAAACTAATGTATTAATTTTGTTTTTTTTTAAAACGTTCTAAATAAATAATGTTTATTAAATGAGTAACACTAATTAATTTATTATTTTGCTGATATTCAGCAAAGTAACAGTAGTTACACTTAAATAGAATAAAACATTTTAGAACTTTTATTTTGTATTATACTATTATTATAATAAAGTTTAAATAGTATAAATAAGCGTTACCCTGTTACTGCCCTTTATTTATAAGGCTTCCAATGGTAACACTTATTAATTAGTAACAGTAATTAACTGTATTATGGTATTAATTTAATTGGATACCCTCTAATTGAATTACCATTTACTTTTTTTAAAAAACTATTTCCATACAATTTAGCTAATGCCCTACCTGTTTTATGAGAGTTAGCCTTAAATGAGGAATCATGATAGCAAATGTGCCTTTCGACCTCGGTTGTACTAACATGCGCAAAATCAAGCGCAATAGTGTATTTACTAACTCTTTCAAGGTATTCATCAACTGCGGTATTACTTACCGTTTCATTATTCATAAATTCAATATCTTCTTTTGATAAATGCCACCATATCGGGTTGTTATTATGTAACTCCAATAATTCACGATAAAAGTCATTTAGATTAATGTTATTTAAGGCATTGTGATTTATTGATTTTATACGGGTAGCTAATATTCTGCGGTTTCCTGTATGGTCGCTAATTACATCGGGTTCATTTGCCGAGCCACACAAAATCGCTGTTCTATTTCTTGTTATTGTTGTTCGTCCATAAGGTTTGCGATAAGTAAATTTATCCGCTGAACTCATCTTTTTATAAATACTTGCTTCGGTTTTATTCTTACTTGTAAATTCATCATCGTAATAAAGAATATTACTACAAAGTAAATTCATTACGTCTTTATCCTCAACAAGTCCACCCTCTGCAAAATAATCTTTTAGCATTGGCGGTAAAAGCCCCCGAAAAAAGGTAGTTTTTCCGCAGCCCTGCCAACCAACTAAAACCAATGTCATAACTGAATAACTACCTTTTAATGTACCCATTATGCCACCAAACCATTTTTTAACTATTCTTTCTTTATAGTCTGCATGATGATTGTCTAATACCATACAATCTAAAACTTTATTAATAGTACCATTTACAACCTTTATGTTGTTAATACTTTTTAAATATTCTGCAAATGGATGAAATGATTTTGTAAAAGGTGAAGCAATTAATTCATAAACTTGTTTGCTTGAAATACTTGAATTTTCAACCCTTGCTTTTATTGCAATCATGTTAATTGTTTCATCATTTAATAACTCACCATTAGTTAATTCATATTGATCTGTAAGAAGATTTTTATTGATACCTACATTAGCAATATGATTATAAACTATTGAATCCCTTTTACTCATTAGAATGCCATCAACACTTTTGTTTTGAATTGGCACAGCATTATAGTATTTATTTGCGCCTGGGTTGTTGTATGCGCTTTCTATTGTTTTAATAGCATCTTTGTAGCCTGACCCGTCCACATTTGCATAATTCCAACATAATTGTTTTGCTTCATTTAATGGTATGTTATAATCATTACAGCGATTCGCTAAAAAAAACAACCCAGCATTCCATCCATTATATCAATTGATATTTGCACACTCATTTTTAATAATTTTATCAAAAACCGTTTTAGTATCTTCAATTTCGATATTCAAATTACTATTTAATGGTTGAAGTTTAGTAAGTTGTTTTTTATCATCTACTTTATTAGTAAATAGTTTTGCATCATCATTTAAAAACAAATCGGGGTCATAGGAATAGAAACATGCCCTAGCAATTCCCTTGTTGTTACTATCAAAATATGTGCTATTATAATGCTGTTTTGTTGCTTTAAAATAAGCATTGTAAATACTATTGTCGGTTGTTTTGGGTATCTTTATCAAAACTTTAAGCCCCTTGCCCGAAGGACTTAAAAAACAAACATAGGTAAACGGATTACTTTCTATTTTATTCCGTTCGCTTTTCAAAATATTGGGGTTTGGGTATCCGTCAAAATCAATAATTTGGTAACCCGAACCCTTTTTTATTCCGCTATTTTTTTGATTCAAAAACGTACCTGTGAAATAAATCACAGGCAGTTTGCTTTTAATTTTCTTGTATTCCTCTGCATCTTCAATACATCGCAATTTTTCAAACTGTTGTATGTTATTATTATCAGCTTTTTTTATAGTTGATAAAACATATTGTAATGTAGTTTGCATTTTTGGCGATTTACTACGGATATCATTAAATACAGTTATTTCCGCCTTATTCATGGTCAAATAAATTTAGCTGAAAAGTATCAGGAATTGGAAATAAATCGGGGTTGGTTGTTAAGAGCTCGATTTGCTTGCCGTTCTTTTGAATTACTTTTTTAAATACAGCTATTGTTCCTCTTTCCTTCCATTGGTCAACATAATAGCAAATATTATTAATTTCTACCCCCGTTGTATAATCAACTTCTTTTCTTGAAACTGGCTGTTTAAAAAAGGCGTTAAATACTTGTTGCGCTGCGATTCCTTTGTTCGGGTCGAATGTTACCCTGTTTTTTGCTGAATGATTGGATTCATAAAAACTATTTTCTACTATATTTTGCATGGTTAAAAGTTTTTATGGTTAAATAATTCAATAGCATGCTCCGCATCAACAATTATTTTTCGTCCGCATTGCTTGACGGCATCTTTTATAATTGTGTCTTTATAGCGTTGCGCTGTGGCATGGCTAACATTAAATAATTCTCGTATGCCTTTTAATCCATACACATACTTTTTGGCGGGCTCTGCTTGCTCTTTTGGTTGCTCTTTACTATTGTTTACAAGCTCCATAAATTGCCCAACTGTGAGCATTGCAAGTGGTGTCTTACTTTCTATTTTTGCATTGTACATCTTTATTAATTTTAAATTAATACTAGATGCGGTAACTACTCCGCTATAAAAATCAATTCTCTGTTTAGTTACTTCATTGAATTGAAATTCATACAAAAATATGAAATATTACTCTGTTATACTTTGATATACAGATAATTGAAGCGATTGAAAGGTATCGTTTTGGGGTCGTTTGCTATCGTTTTGGGAGGTTGGCTAAATAAAAAATCCCTTAAACTAAGGGGTTGAAAGTGTCGTTATTTTTTTTGCCATTTTTCTAAAATCACTTTAAGATCAGATGGGGCATTTGAAATTTCACCCACATGATTTGTTCTCATTTTAATTTCTTCCTTTTTATTATTCCTTATGCGGAAATATTTATTAAAAACGTTCCTTTCATTATAAAAAAAAGCCTTTGTAAAACGCCTTGCATTGCTTCCATCATTCCAAATTATAAACACATCATTGGATTCAAATCCATTCATTGCTTTATTAAAATTATTTGCATCTGTGGTTTCAATTGCTCCGATTTTTTCGAGTTCATTCATTAGTTCGGTATAATCAATTTTAAATGGGTTTTCTAGTTTCTGCAGCTCCGCTTTCAACCAATCTTTATAAAGAAAGTATCTTGCATAAACCTCAACGGCACTTGAAGTATAGAATGTATAATATCCAATGTATTTCCTTTTTTCATAGTATCCATACTTTAGCCTTAAATATTCAAGGTGTTTATCATATGGATGTCGTGTATTTCCATTAATTTCCTCATTTGCTTTTTTAGTAGAAAATTCATTTTCGGCTGTATTTATAAAGCTGTTCAAATCCTTTAATTCATCGTTTATTGTTCTGATAATTAGTTTTCCATATTTTTCGTAATAACCAAGTTGCAAACTCTCAAAAACTCTTTGAGCATTGTGTTTTTGAAACCTTTCAATTGCTTCTTTTTTGTTTTGGGGTGCAGGATGTTCAATAAATTCTTTCCCCAATTTTAACAAAGGATTAAGTTCAACATCTTCTTTAGTAGCAATCTTTATTGTTGAAATACTTTCTTGATATTTTTCAGATTTTTTCATACTTACCTTTTATTAAATAAGTCCATTTGTTTTGCCTTTTCTTTATCTGCTATTGCGATATAGGGCTTCATGCTCTTATAATCAGCGTGCCCCGTCCATTTCATAACAACCTCTGCGGGTATTCCTAACATTAGGGCATTACTTATAAACGTCTTACGTCCTGAATGGCTTGAAATTACTTTATGTAGGGGGTTAACTTCATCGGTACGTTTATTTCCTTTATAATAAGTTTGTGTTATGGGGCGGTCAAGCTCACAAAATGCAGCAACATCTTTTAAATAATCATTCATTTTTTGATTACTAATAACAGGCAATGCAGAATTATTTAACAGTTCAATATCTTTGTATTTTTCAAGTATAGCTCTCGAATAATCGTTTAAATCAATTTCTAGTGAATCATCAGTTTTTATGGTTGTTACTTTAATATGGGTTTTATAAACAGAACTGCGCTTTAAATTCTCAACATCACTATAACGTAAAGAACTGAAACAACAAAAGCAAAATACATCTCGCACCCGTTCAAGGTGTTTTTTATCTTCGGGTATTTCCTTATTGTATAATATCATTAATTCATCCCATTCAAGGAAAATAATTGTTTTATTGGCTTTTTTAAGTTTTGGTGTAAATTTTTCAAATGCAAGTTGTTTGTTATACTCTTTATCTTTTGCCCAGCGCAAAAACCATTTCAAAAAACCTAATTGCTTTTCAATAGTTGTGTTTCTTAATTCTTTATCATTTCTTAGATATTGAACGTAATTTGTTAACCCATCTTCGCTAAGTTTTTCAAATGTTAATTCAGTATCATAACTTTCTAAGTGATTCTTTACCGTTTCAAATTTTTCATAAGTTGCATCTGTCCAATCGTTGAGGTTGCCCCGTTCTTTTGTAAATTGATCGAAGTAGCTAAAAAAATCATGTCCTTTTGTTAGTGGTTTTTTATTTCGTCCAATTTGATTATTAAAAGCTATTCGATATTGGTCAATTGTTGGAATGGTATTTGAAGTTTCAAATTTTTTGAAAACTTCATTTGCTGCATCTTCATAAGCCTGTATTTTATTATTAATTTGAGATGCAGATTCTTTCTTTTTATTAGTTGTATTCTTATTGCATCGCTGGGTGTCTGTGCTCCATTTATCTAGAAACACCCTATGCCCTACATTGAAATTAATTGTTTGCTTATTCCATCGAATGCGCATCCTCAACTTGGCATCTGAATTATAATTTTTGTCGGTCAGATTTGCTTTATCATCCTTTTCTTCGTATTTTTCAGATTTACTATTATTAGCATTGCAAACTTCTTTATCAGGAAAAAATAATATATTTTTTGCAATTTTCATTTAGTCCCCCTTTGTAAATAACAGGGACTAAATTAGTGATATTTTATTGAATTTAAAAATATTCTGTTAAATTTGTTTCTTGTAATTGTTTGATAAATAGCTATTTTAAATATTGTAATAAATTGAATAAAACTAAGGTTCAAGAGCCTCTTTCTCCGCCAAATTTTAAAGCAACCTACAAAACGGGTTGCTTTTTTTATTTTTACATTGCAGATAAGGAATGAGAACCAAAGCGATGGCCGGGGTTCGAACGGCGAAGCCCTCACGAGCATTAAGCAGAGTCAAATCATCAAATAAATTATTAAATCACTTTAAAATTAAGAAATAATGAAATAAAGAAAGATGCGAGTAATCCCTCTTTCTCCGCCAAAGTTTATAAACAACTCTTTTAGGGTTGCTTATTTATTTTATAAAAATTCGAATTGAGTTAATTTTTTGTAGTAAGCATTTAATTTTAGCAACTCTTCGTGATTTCCCTGTTCAACTATTTTTCCCTTATCAAGCACAATAATTCTATCTGCATTTTTAATAGTTGACAAACGATGTGCAATAACTATTATCGTACGATCCTTCATTAAGTACTGTAATGCTTTTCTAACTATTAACTCAGATTCGTAATCTAATGCAGATGTTGCTTCATCAAGAATTAATATTGGAGAATTCTTTAATAAAGTTCTGGCAATACTTATTCGTTGTTTTTCGCCTAAGGATAATCTACCTCCATCTTCACCCAAATCGGTATTATAAGCTAATTCCTTTCCCATTATAAAATCATGGGCATAAGATAATTTTGCAGCTTCTTCAACTTCTTCTATAGTTGCATTTGGGTTGCCAAATAATATATTATTATAAATGGTATCGTTAAATAATACCGGTTCTTGATTTACATATCCGAATAAACCTCTAAGAGAATCAATATTATAATCTTTCAAAGGAATACTATCAATTAAGACATCTCCGGAATCAGGATCAAAGAAACGAAGCATTAAATCAACAATAGTAGATTTTCCTGAACCTGACTGCCCTACCAAAGCAATGATTTGACCTTTTTCTATTGTAAAATTTATTTTATCAAGCACAGAAGTAGAATCCTTATCATAAGCAAAAACAACATCTTTAAATTCTATCTTGTTCTTAAATTCAGAAATTCTGATAGCCCCGGGTTTTTCAGTAATTTTATACTCATGCATTAAAATCGAATTTATACGATCTACAGATGCCATTCCTTTTATAATATTATAGTATCCATTTGAAAATGACCGGGCTGGTCTGATAACTTGCGTAAAAACTGCCAAATAACCAATAAAAACCTGAGATGACAAATTACTTTCGGCACCCAAAACCATTTTTCCTCCAACCCACATAATAATAAGAATAGAAATTGTCGAAATAATATCGCTTACCGGGTTGGCTAAGGTCCTTCTTCGCCAAACTTTACTAAACAAATTACTATAAAATTGATTCATTTTTCTGAACCTTTTTTCTACAAATCCCTCTGCATTAAAAGCTTTTACTATTTTAATTCCAGATAATGTTTCCTCGAGCATTCCGACCAAAGCTCCCATTTTTTGCTGACCACGGATCGTTTTCTTCTTTAAAGTTTTACCTATTTGCCCAATAATCAAAGCCGAAAAAGGAAATATTAAAATTACAATTAGTGTGAGCTTAGCACTCATAAAGAATAATACATATAAAAAAACAATTATTAATATTGGATCCTTAAAGAGCATTTCGAGCGAGGAAATTATTGAAACTTCAATTTCTTTAACATCAATGATTATTTTTGAGATGATGTTACCTCTCCTTTCATCTGAAAAATAGCTTAAATCAAACCTTAAAATTTTATTCATTAATTCATTTCTAACATCTTTAACCACATTAATACGAATATCTATTACAAGTGATTTACTAATAAATAAAAAGATATTCTTCAGAAGAGTAAATACAAAAACTATCAGAATAATAAATAATAATGCCTGAATATGCCCTTTATCCATAACTACCCTACCTAAATAATAGTTAAAATTATGTTGAATAGCCTCTGCAGACAACCTAAAAGCAACGGGATTACTAACAAACTGTTGAGTTGAAAAAAGCAAACCCAGAAAGGGTATTACCATTGTAAAAGAAATGACTGAAAATACTGCAGCAAATAAATTTAAAATAACACTCAGTAAAGCAATTATCCAATAAGGAACTAAATATTTCAATATTGACAAAAACTTTCTCATACTACATTTTTACTTCGGTTTTAACCAAAGGTAAAACAAATTAGGATATTTTCAGAAAATCAAATTCCTGTATAATTAAAAGGAGTGATTTCTTTCAACTCTTTCTTTAATTTATCGGTAAGTTCTAAATTATCGATAAACTGATGAATACTTTCTTTTGTAATTTTATCACCTGTCCGTGTTAAGTCTTTCAGGGTTTCATAAGGATTTGGATAAGCTTCGCGACGCAATATGGTTTGTATAGCTTCGGCAACTACCGCCCAATTTTCTTCTAAATCTGCTTTTATTGCATCTTTGTTTACTATAACTTTATTTAAACCTTTAAGTAAAGATTTGAAAGCAATTATTGTATGTGAAACCGGTACTCCAATATTTCTCAAAACGGTTGAGTCTGTCAGGTCTCGTTGCAAACGAGAAATTGGCAACTTAGCCGATAAATGCTCATATAATGCATTTGCCATACCAAAATTCCCTTCAGCATTTTCAAAATCGATAGGATTAACTTTGTGTGGCATAGCTGATGAACCAACTTCTCCTTTAACAACTTTTTGCTTGAAATAATTCATCGAAATGTAAGTCCAGAAATCACGGGTTAAATCAATAAGAATAGTATTTATTCTTTTCATAGCATCAAAAGTTGCAGCTATATTATCATAATGTTCAATTTGAGTTGTTGGTTGAGAGCGATGAAGTTTTAAAATATCATTTACAAAATGGTTTCCAAAATTGTTCCAGTCGATTTCCGGATATGCTACATGGTGTGCATTAAAGTTACCTGTTGCTCCGCCAAATTTTGCAGAGTAAGGAATTGACTTTAGTTGCTCTACCTGTCGTTCAAGTCTTTCAATAAACACCCTTATTTCTTTACATAAACGAGTGGGCGAAGCTGGTTGTCCATGCGTGCGAGCTAACATTGGAATCGATGCCCACTCTTGAACTAATGATTTCAATTTATCTATTAACTCATTAAACACAGGATAATATACTTCTTCTATAGCATCTCTTAACGAATATGGAGTAGCAGTATTATTAATATCTTGAGAAGTTAAACCAAAATGGATGAATTCTTTGTATTTAGTCAGATTTAGTTCATCAAACTTTTCTTTTATAAAATACTCAACAGCTTTTACATCATGATTTGTAACTTTCTCTATATCTTTAATTTTACGAGCATCATTTGTATTAAAATCATCATAAATAATTCTCAAATCACAATATAGTTTTGTATCAAAATTGGCTAACTGAGGAAGTGGTAATTCACATAAAGCAATAAAATATTCTATTTCAACCAGAACACGATACTTAATCAATCCAAATTCAGAAAAATATTTTCCAAGTTCATCTACTTTATTTCTATAACGTCCGTCAACCGGAGAAATTGCTGTTAATGTAGTAATGCTCATGATTGTATTTTTAAATAAATGTCGAAATTCTCAGTACAAATAAAATCAACTACAAAATAAACAAAAACAATTTACTTTACTATTATAATAATAGGAGCAATTGTATATTTGTTATTCTTAATTATGCAAAGATGACAAAAATTAAAATATCTGCAGTTTCATATACTAATACACTTCCATTTATTTATGGAATTGAAAACAGTAAAATTTTAAGTCATATAGAACTTTCCAAGGATATCCCTTCTGTTTGTGCACAAAAATTACTGGATAATAAAGTTGATTTGGGTTTAATTCCTGTTGCTGTAATTCCAAAACTTAATCATTCAGAAATTATTTCAGATTACTGCATTGGAGCATCCGGACCTGTTCGATCTGTTATTTTAGCATCGTTCAAACCTTTAACTGAAATAGATACTATTTATCTCGATTATCATTCAAGATCGTCGGTTATGCTAACTCGAATTCTGGCAAAGAAATTCTGGAAAATAAATGTTAAATGGACTGATACCACTGAAGGTTTTGAAAATAGAATAAAAGAAAACGAAGCCGCTGTAATTATTGGAGACAAAGCCTTATCTGCAGAAAAAAAATTCCATTATGTTTACGATCTTGCAGAAGAATGGATTAAAAATACGAATTTACCATTTGTTTTTGCTGTATGGGTCAGCAATCGAAATCTTGGAGAAAACTTTAAAAATGAATTTAATAATGCCATGAAGTATGGGATAAATCATATTGATGAGCTGATCAAAACATATGATTTCTCACATTTACCAAAACATATTGACCCAAAAGAATACCTTGAAAAAAATATTGATTATCAACTAGATGATGAAAAAATTAAAGGACTTGATTTATTTCTAAAATATGCTGATGAATTTAAATAAGTATGAAATTAACACTGACTATAAAATCTAAACACATGAAAAAAATATTATCCCTATTCATTTTTATGGCAATAATATTCAACAATTCAATATTATTAGCACAAAATGATACTGTTCAAATCAGTGATACAATAAAAACCATCGTTTTTGTTTTTGATATTAATAAAAATATAGAACCGGGTATGTGGCGACAAACCCAGAAAAGTTTTGAAGAAGCAAAAAAAGCCAATGCCGATTATATTATAGTTAATGTAAATACTTATGGTGGTATGGTAAATATGGCCGATTCTATCCGAACTAAAATTTTAAACAGTCCGGTACCTGTCTATGTTTTTATTGTAAATAATGCAGCATCGGCTGGTGCATTAATTTCAATTGCTGCCGATAGAATCTACATGAAAACAGGTGCAAGAATTGGATCAGCATCCGTTGTTGATCAAACAGGGAAAATAATGCCCGAAAAATATCAGTCGTACATGCGATCAACAATGCGTGCCACAGCAGAAGCTCATGGAAAAGATACAATTATAAATGAAGATGGTGATACCATCGTAAAATGGAAACGTGATCCTAAAATTGCCGAAGCAATGGTCGATCCAAGAATTTATATTGAAAATGTTATAGATACAGGACAAATCATTGCCTTCACTGCAAATGAAGCCCTGGAAAATGGTTACTGCGAAGCTATAGTTGGAGACATTAAAGAATTACTTGAACATGCCCAAATTGAGAACTATGAAATAAGTAAATATGAGCCAACTAAAATGGAAAACTTAATTGGATTTCTGATCAGCCCTGCCATTCAAGGAATTCTAATAATGTTAATTGTTGGTGGAATTTACTTTGAGTTACAAAGTCCCGGAATAGGTTTTCCACTTGGAGCAGCAGTTTTAGCAGCCATATTATATTTCTCTCCACTATACCTTGAAGGCTTAGCAGAAAACTGGGAAATGGTAATTTTTGCTATAGGGTTGATTTTGATAATTCTTGAAATATTTGTTATTCCTGGCTTTGGTATAGCAGGAATCGGAGGAATCATTTTAGCCTTAACAGGGCTGGTTTTAAGTATGGTCGACAATATTATATTCGAATTTGAATTTCATGCAGTAGAAGCTATCACCACAGTCTTGAAATCTTTTATGATTGTCTCTGTTTCTATATTTTTATCATTTATACTATCGCTTTATTTAAGTAAAAAAATGCTTACTTCCAAAACCTTTTCATGGATTGTTTTAAACTCAACACAAAAGAAAGAAGAAGGATTTATTGGCGTTGAAAGCAGTCAAAAAGAATTAATTGGGAAAACAGGAATAGCATTTACAGATTTACGACCAAGTGGTAAAGTAGAAATTGAGGATGAAACTTATGATGCAAAATCTGAAATTGGATATATTGAAAAAGGACAAAAAGTAAAAGTAATTGATTTTAAGTCCGGACAATTATATGTAATGAAAACTGAACGAAATGGATAATTATATAATTCGTGATTACAATAATGAAGATTTTGAGAAGTTAAACAAACTTTGGCAGGAAACCGAATTAGGAGGAGCCCAACGTAACGATAATGCCCAAATTATAGAACTTAGCATTAATATAGGTGGCAAATTAATTTTACTTGAAAACACAAATACAAAAGAAATTTTTGGATCTTCATGGATGACATTCGATGGCAGGCGAATTCATCTTCATCATATTGGCGTTAAATCATCTTATCAAAATCAAGGATTTGGGAAACTACTTACAAAAGAATCATTAAAATTTGCAAAAGAAAAAGGTTATCAAATAAAATTGGAAGTGCATCAAAGCAATAAAAAAGCAATTGAGATTTACAAAGAACTTGGATTTACATTCTTAGGTGATTATGATGTATACATTATCCGAGACACCAATTCCATTAACTTTTAATGTTAAATTTTATTAAATTCTATCTAAAATTTTGTTTAAATTTTTTTGTATGAGTAATAATCTGTACTTTTATAGTTCGCGTCTAACCTTAAAAAGCATGCTGTTATGACATTAACATTCAATGAATTACGAAAAATCAAAAATCGATTACCTCATGGTGCAATTAGAAGAATTGCAAACAACTTAAACATGAATGAGGAAACTGTAAGGAATTATTTCGGAGGTACAAATTATCGCGAAGGTGAAACAATTGGGATCCATTATGAACAAGGTCATGATGGAGGTATTGTAACAATTGACGATACTACAATATTAGATATTGCTATTAAAATGACCGAAGAAACACAATCTAAAAATTAAGATTGAAAAAATTTCTTAAAAAAGCAGTTCCGACAGCTATCGGAACTGCTTTTTTATTTGAGCACTTTGTATTTTTGTAACTGATGAAAGAATTAAAAAATTATATACAATCAGCAGAAAAAAAATGGCTAGAGCAATTGTATAACTACTGTCAAAAAATATTTACTGATAAAAAGATACCCTCGCACAATCATACTCATCATTTAAGAGTTTGGGAATACTCTAAAGAAATTCTTTATGCAATAAACAATTCTTGTGAGATTAATTACAATTTGGTTGAATCTTGTTTAATAGCCTCCTTATTTCATGACACCGGATTAACAAGGACTTTAGATGAAAATCATGGATGTGAGAGCAAAAAGATTTGTGAAAATTATTTTAAAAACAATAATATAGAAATACTTGAAGAATTTAAAGAAATACCTGATGCCATTGAAAAACACGATGATAAAAATTATGAATTATACAATTACACTCCCGATTCAGTTTTATCAATTCTTTGCAATGCAGATGATTTAGATGCGTTTGGTAAAATCGGGATAACCCGATATACTGAGATTTATTTGCTTAGAGGAATTAATCTAAACGAATTACCAAAATTGGTTATTAAAAACCTTGATAAACGATTCCTGAATTTTGAGAAAACTTATAAAAATTTCTCTGAGCTATATAACAAACATAAAAACCGCTATTTAACTACCAGGGAATTTTTTGAAGAATTACAAAAAGAACTTTAGTACATCAAACATTTCTACCTGTAGGCAGACGGCTTGTATGATGAAAAATCAAAAATCAAATTCAAAACATCCATAATTTTCTTCTTTTAAATTATCGTTAATTTCTTCCAAATCGACAAAATCCGGATCAAAATATTCGCCAATCCACTCTTTCATTTCTTCATGTTCTTGATGTTTTGGGTCACCTAAAATTGTCAGCAGATTAGAATACCCCCATACACCGCCACAATCTTCAGGAGGGCAAGCCAATACAGCTTTTATACATATCGGGTAAATTAAATCATTATCAAGTGAGACTTGTTTTTCTAATATTATATCATGTTCCCATCCATCACCAAAATCATATTCATAAACCATTCGGTCTTTTTCCCTTATTAATAAATCTTTAATTTTTAATGGCCTATAATCAATACTGTAAGAATCATCCCAATCATCTTCACGGGGTAAAGAATAGAACTTTTTATTTTTAAAAAATTGATGCAGATGTGAATTTGTCCATCCCATTGCTGTTTGGATAATTCTGTGAAAATCCTCCAATGAAGTTTCGGGGTCTACAATTAATCTTCTCCAAATCTTAGGTTTAAAGTTCCTAAGTGCAATTTGTACCTGATATCCAATTTTATTCATAATTCTTATTTAATTTTAAGATTATAATCAGGCAGGAATGCCTGATGTACTTCTATTTCACTACAAAATCCAATAACTTTTCATCCTCGATAAAAGCAGTCAGCCTGTCTCCTATTTTTACAGGCCCAACTCCCGAAGGCGTTCCCGTGAATAAAAAATCACCAATTTTAATTGTCATGTATTTTGTCACATGCTCTATCAGTTCTTCTACTTTAAAAATCATTTCACCGGTATTAGCTTTTTGAACAAGCTTACCATTTAATTCCAGTCTAAAATTGATATTATTAATATCTTCAAACTTATCTAATAATATAAAATTACTTATTGGTGCTGCACCGTCGAATGATTTTGAAACTTCCCATGGCAAACCTTTTTCCTTACATTTTTGTTGTAAATCACGCGCGGTAAAATCAATTCCGAGTCCAATTTCATTATAATATCGATGTGCAAATTTAGAGGCTATATTTTTACCCAATCGATTTATTTTAATAACAATCTCAAGTTCGTAATGAATGTCGTTTGAAAAATCGGGATAAAAAAAAGGTTGATTATTACGAAGTAAAGCTGAATCGGGCATTAGAAAGAAAATTGGTTCTTTTGGAACCGGATTATTTAACTCTTTGGCATGATTAATATAGTTTCGACCGATAGCGATTATTTTCATTTGAAAAGATATTAGTATTTAGTAATGAGTATCAAGATATTGTCTTGATACTAAAATCTCATATCTTAATACTTCAATATTTACGAATTAAATTTCCTAAGCTTAATTGCTGTTAAAACCTTTTTGGTATAAAGCGGAAAATCGCTATTCAGCATCCAGCTAAAATATCCCTGGTCTTTTTCTAAAACAGAGTCAACCGTTTGTCCTTTGTATTTTCCAAAATTGAAAACCTCTTCTCCTTTATCGTTATAAACTATTCGTCCGGCAAAATCAGCATTCTTATTATGCGATGAAAACTTTGAAAGCTCTTCCACATCATTATTCAATTCAGTATAACGATCAATCTGAGCCTTCAGAATTTCATAAGTAGCTATCGTATCAGCTTCAGCACTATGGGCGTTATCTAAATTCTTTTCGCAATAAAATTTATACGCAGCACTTAATGTACGTTGCTCCATTTTATGGAAAATTACCTGTACATCAATTAAGCGATGTTTTTTTAGATCAACATCAAGACCTACTCTTAAAAATTCTTCAGCTAATAATGGAACATCGAATTTATTTGAGTTATAACCAGCCAAATCGCATCCTTCAATAAATTTTGCAACATCCTTTGCCACAATATTAAAAGTTGGTTCATCCTTAACATCATCATCACTAATTCCGTGTATTTCGGTTGATTGAGGCGGAATAGGCATCTCAGGATTTATTCGCATCGTTTTTGTTTCTTCTTTTCCGTCAGGCATTACTTTGTGGAGCGAAATCTCAACTATTCTGTCATTTGCGACATCAACTCCGGTAGTTTCGAGATCGAAAAATACAATTGGCTTTTTTAAGTTCAGTTCCATTACTGCATATTTATTATTTGTATTGAAAAAAAAAAGAGTTTCGACTGAAACTCTTTTCAAATATCTATTTAAAATATATTAAACATTGATCATCATTGGCATTAATAACATCAATACATCTTCGTCATCGTTTTCTTTTTCAGCCGGGAATAAAATCCCCGCACGAGAAGGGTCAGATAATTCAACCAGCACATCTGTTGATGCTATGTTTGATAATATTTCGATTAAGAACGATGACTTGAAACCTATTTCCATATCATCGCCTTCATATTGACAATTTAAACGTTCATTTGCTGATATTGAAAAATCAATATCCTGAGCTGAAACATTTAACTGATTTCCTTTTAAATCCAATTTCACTAAATTACTTGCCTGGTTAGAGAATAATGCAACACGTTTTAATGCATTGTACATTTCCAAACGATCGATTGTTAATTTATTTGGATTATTTGTAGGAATTACCGAATTATAACTTGGATAATTTCCTTCAACTAACCGTGAAACTAATTTATAATTTGATAAAGTAAAAAATGCATTTTTATCATCGAACTCAAGCATTACATCGTTTTCTTCTTTTGGAAGAATCGCTTTTAATAATGAGGCAGGCTTTTTAGGAAGAATAAATGTTGATTCCTGATCTGCTTTAACATCTGTTCTGCGATAACGCACTAATTTGTGAGCGTCTGAAGCAACAAAAGTCATGTTATCAGGAAATAGTTCGATATAAATACCATTCATAACCGGACGTAATTCATCATCAGCTGTGGCAAATAATGTTTTTGTGATTCCACTTAATAAAACATCAACAGGTAATTGAATCGAAGTTTTTTGATCATCCTTAATAACCGGCAATTGTGGAAAATCTTCACCGTTCTGACCAACAACATTATACTTACCATTTTCGGTTGTAATAACAACACCAAAACTTTCGGTATTAATATCAAAAGTTAATGGTTGATCAGGGAACTCTTTTAATATATCAGTTAATATTCTTGCCGGAATAGCAATACTACCTTCATCAGTAACATTCTCTAATGTTATGGTTGTTATTAAGGTAGTTTCTAAATCCGATGCAGTAATTTTCAGTTCATTATCTGATAACTGAAAAAGAAGATTATCAAGAATAGGCAAGGTATTTTTATTGCTAATAACCCTGCTAATTGCCTGCAAATGACTCAATAATTCTGTACTGGAAATAACAAACTTCATCTGTATATAATTTTTATAATATTAATGATTTCGACTATTGTATTATCTTCTAATTTAGATTATCAATAATACGAAAAAAAAATCAAGTAGCCAATAAGCCTACATGAATTTTATGTTAGCGAAAATAATCAATTTCTTTGAATAAAGGATCAAATATGTAATATTGAATTATTATTAATTCATTATTATTGTTAAAAGTAGCATAAGCCCTGTCATAATCAAACTGTGCTTTCTGACCAAACTCGTCATATTCTTTTTCAGGTGGTTTCCTATATATTGCTATTTTATTTGTATTTCCGTGAATATCTTCAACTGTAATAATATTAAAAGGGTTTGTTTGTAAAACAGAATCAATCATAGTTTGATTTAGGTTTTCAACTATATCTTCAAAAACAATTCTTTGAAAATATGTGAAATACCTGGCGACCTTATCAACATTAAAATTTTCGACAAAAGTTTTATTGCTTAGATTTTTTATAGCAAAAGTACCATCGTTATAATTTATTACACGAAATGATTTAGACGTATTCTCAGGATATTCTACTACAATATTTTTGATGTTTTGAGGTTGATAATTAAAAATCGTTTTATCTCTCCAAAAGTTTTCGTCAATAATAAATATATCTGCTACTAAGCCTTTAAATGACGGTATTCTAACAACAAACGGTTCCGATGATTTGCACATCATCATGTAAGTTTTACTGTTGTTCATTTCCGGTTTACTTACATAATATTTTTTAAGTGTTCTGTTCTTTTTGAAAACCTCAACCAAAACACCATCAGATTTCAAAATTAATGCAACTTGTTCTTTTTCCACTTTTGAAACAGGTGCAAGTACATCAATGCGGTTAATCGCCATCATAAAATTTTCGATACTCCTGTTTGTTGCCCTATATTTATTATTTACATTCCAGTGATTAAATTCCTTTTCAAGTACAAGCTTTTCATCAGGTGTTGAGATTCGAATTTTTGTAATGATTTCCAGCGATTCAACAGCAAAAGAAGCATTACGCATATTGAGTGATCCTTTTGAATTTGAGAAATAGTATATGCCAGCTATTATTATTAAAGCAATAAGAACCAAATATAACTTCAAGTTTTTCATTTATCAATCTATTATAACTTTGTACAATACAAATTTATTTTTTACCACTAAGATTCACTAAGAGAATTTCAAAAAAATCTGTTACAAAGTGTATTTTCTTTTCCTTATATATGCAAGTAAAACTGCAAAAATTAATATAAATACAATTGGTAAAACTGTATTAATTATCTGCCACTTTGTTTTTTCTTCCTGTATTTTAGATTTATCAAGTAATCGTAATTTAAATTCACGTGATCTTATATCAAGTATACCACTTTCATCAACCAGATAATGAACAGCATTCATCACAAATTCTTTGTTCCCGTATGTTTGCTTTGTGTACCTGTCGTAACCTAAAGGGGTAATAAATACACCATCGGCTCTTTGTCTAACATCATTTTTAATAATATCAGCATCAGAAACAACAATCATTCTTGTGAATTTGCTCTTTTCTTTAAAACTAAATTCCTGCCCCACAATATATTCATTGATCATCCGATTTTTAAATACCGATTCAAATTGCCCTTCCAAAATAACAGCAATGGGATTGTTTGGCTGATTAAATGTTAATGGATCCAGTTTTTCACTTACCTGTGTTAAACTCACCAATAATGGAACATTCAACACTCTCGAATTATGCGATGATGAAAGTATTATTTTCTTTTTTACATCAGAATTATTTCCAACAGTATCAATCACACCTGGGAATTCTGATTTTATCATATTCAGATTTTTAGTAATAGGATTATTATCAGGAGCAACAAGTAAAGGGAAATATAACCAGGGAGCCGGAGCGAATTTAGGCTGAGTTCCTGTTATTGCAGTATTTACAGGGATAACTGCACACTGAACATCCTGAATAACATTAGGATTTACACGAACACCATATTTAAACAACTGATCGCTAAGATTTATATCGTTCATTAATGCAAAGGTGGCTCCTCCTGTTGATAAACTATCCATGCTTATTTTTACAGATTCTACAAACCAAAGCACTTTGCCCCCATTCATTATATACTGATCAACAATAAACTTGCTTTTTTCAGTGTATTCTTCAGTTGGCCCGGCAATAATCACAGCATCATACGGATCTAGAATATTTATATACTCTTTGATTGTAACTCGATCAATCTCATAATATTCATTTAAAGACCTTGTTATATCACCTGTATAAAACTCATCTAACTCTCCCTGTCCTTCAATAAATGCTATTTTCTTTCGCTGTTTGGCAGTAATTTTTCTGATTGCATCAATAAATTCATATTCCAAAGATTGAATCGAATTATTCAAATTCACTTCTGCTGATAATCCCGGGTTATTTACCAATAGATTTATCGGCGTTTCCTTTTCCTGATATGTTATAATTGCGCCTGGAAATAATATTTTTTCCGCTAAACCACCTTCTTCATCACGATCTTTTACATTGGTAGGATTCAAGCCACGGTCATATAAATCCTGGTAAATAGCATTTCGTTTCGACTGGTCACTTGATTTTGACGGATTTATAAATTGATATTGAATTTCACTTCCGGCAATTACCCTGAACTCATCCATCAACTCATGAATTGATTTTTGCATTCGCTGAAAGCCTATAGGCATTTCACCATCAAGATAAATTTCAATATAAACAACATCCTCTAAGGAATCAAGAATTTCAACTGTCGCATCGGAAAGTGTATATCTTTTATCAGCAGTAAGGTCTAATCGAAAGTATATATTTAAAGATATATAATTAATAAGCAGAATAATTACCAGTGCAATAATTAGTTGTATAATATTTTGCTTTTTGAGGTTCTTTTTCATTGCTATTAGTTTTACCACTTCCTGCTTTGTAAAATTGTTCTGGTAATTAATAGGAAAAATGCAATTACACTGACAAAATAAATCATATCCCGGCTATCAATAACTCCCCTGCTCATCGATTTGTAATGTTCATTTATTCCAAGGTTTATTACAAATCCATCAATGCTTTTAAAAATGATTAATTCACTTAAATAATCAAATCCGATATAAACTATAAAACATATAAGCATTCCGATAATAAATGCCACAATTTGATTTTCGGTAAATGATGATGATAATGTTCCTATAGCGACATAAATTCCTGCAAGAAAAAACAATCCTATAAATGAGCCCCAGGTTCCTCCGGTATCAATATTCCCAACCGGATTTCCCAATTGATAAACCGAATAAAAATAAATGAGTGTTGGTAAAATTGAAAACAGCACCAAAAGCAAGCCTGCAAGATATTTTGCAAAAATAATCTGAAAATCAGATAAAGGGCGAGTAAGTAACAATTCTATTGTACCAGATTTTTTCTCATCGGCAAACATTCGCATTGTAACCGCCGGCGCAAGAAACAGGAATACCCAGGGAGCAATCGTGAACAAAGTATCCAGGTTCGCGTATCCTCCATCTAAAACATTATTGCTTCCGGGGAAAATCCACATAAACAAGCTGTTTATTACCAGAAAAACAATGATAACAATATAGCCTGTTAAAGAACTGAAAAATCCGCTAATTTCTTTTTTTAAAAGCGTGTACATGGTTAGGTTTTTATTTGAACACAAATTTAGCTTTTAAATTTTTTAATCAAAATCAACAATTGTTAAATTCTTAATACTTTATCTTTATTGTTGTTCATGAAAAATCAATTGTTAATTTTGTATTTCATTTTTTTGATAATAATTAAATGTTTGTAAAACGATTCATAATAATATTCATTGCATTTGCATTTCCATTTTTCGTTAAAGGACAGTTTTCCGAATCTATAAAAAAGGGATTATATCTTGAAACCGATTTTGGTTATGGTTTTATAATGCCTCATCATAAGTCAATTGAATATATGCTTGAAGATCATATCAGAACTTTTGACCTGAAAGTGACAAAAGCAAGTTATGGAAATAAATACTGGAATCAATTGTACCGTTATCCTTATTACGGAATCGGATTTTACAGATCGAATCTTGGGAACAATGATGTTTATGGATATGTTAATGCTTTATACTCTTATATAAAAGTTCCAATTATTGGAGCTTCAAACAAAGCTAATTTGAGTTGGCAATTTGCTTTTGGCGCTTCGTATATAACAGATTATTTTGATATCGAAGATAATCCACAAAACCTTGCTATTGCTTCTCATTTAAATATGTTTATTGATTTTAGTCTTCAGTCAACAATTCCTCTGTCTAAACAACTATCGCTTACAAACGGTGTTCGTTTCACACATGTTTCCAATGGAAAGATAAAATCACCAAACAAAGGATTGAATGTAATTTCCGGCTCAATTGGTTTACTATACGAGTTAAACGATAAACCTGAGCAAATTCAACTTGAACTCCCTGAAATAGAAAATAAAAATGAATACACCATAATTTATGCCGTAGGAATAAAAACCAAATCACGATATGAGCCGGGTTATTATTTTGCCTCATCGTTAATGCTGAATTATAACAGGAATTATTCTCTAAAAGGAAGATGGGGATTAGGAACCGATATCTTTTTTGACGGAACCAACAGACAATATTCTCAAAATACAGATAAAGCCGATATAATAAATTCTGATTTATACCAGGTTGGATTACATGCAGGGCATGAATGGGTTATTGGCCATCTGGCCCTGGTAATTAATATTGGAGGATATATTTACGCTCCCGTTGAAGTTTTAGCCCCAATATATAGTCGTATTGGATTACGTTACAGAATAAATGATAAATTCATAACTAATTTTACACTTAAATCGCATTGGGCAAAAGCGAGTTTTCTTGAGTGGGGAATTGGATACGTCTTTTAATTGATTATTAACGAATGAAAAATTATTTATTTATACTACTTATTTTTTTAATCACTTCGTGCGATGATGCTTTATTCAATACAGGAAGTATTATTACAAAAAATATTGAGATCTCAGATTTTGATGAGATATATGTAGAAGACATTTTTGAAATCTATTTAATACAGGATACTGTATGCAAAATTGAGGTGAAGGGAGGCAGTAATGTCATACCAAATCTGGAATTTAATGTTGATGAAGATAAAAAACTTACTATTAATGATAATAATTCAGCTCGCTGGTCAAGAGATTACGATAAAATTAAGCTATACATTTCAGTAGATACATTAAGGTTTTTAAGATTAAGTGCACCGTCAAAGGTTGTATCACAAAACACTTTAATTACTCCCGAGCTTAAAATATTTTCAATTGCAGATTTTGCAGAAATAAAATTAAATTTAACTTGTAATAATTGTTATGTTGTAAATTCAGGGACATCGGGTGGAATAATTAATTTAAGTGGAGAAACAAATTCTTTTACATTCTGGGCACGAGCATCTCTTCAAATAAATGCAGAGAATTTCATAGCTAATTATGTTACTGTTAAAAGTGAAAGCATTGGTGATTGCAGTATAAATGTAAACAAAGAGCTTTCTGTTGAAATATTAAAATCGGGGAATGTTTATTATAAAGGAAATCCTGAAACTATTGAGTATATTAATGACCGCGCAAAGGAGCAGCTTATAAAATTAAATTAAATCCTATTTTCGTGTCATTCCTGATGAAATGAAACGAAAATCAAGAACCGAGCTTTAGCGAGCTCAACAAAGTTAATCTTTTTACAATAGATTCCTTCCGATAATTATCGGGACGGGAATGACAAAAGAATTATAATTCTTCTATTATTATTCTTGCAGATAATTGTAAATAAGTTTCGCCACCCTTTCCGAAGCACCTGTGCCACCTAACACTTCCCTAAGTTGTTTATAATTTTCTAACATTTTATTGCAATAATCATCATCGAAAAGAATTTTATCTAATTCTTCTTTTACCATTTTAGGATTCATATCAAACTGAAGAAGTTCTTTAACTACTTCAGAATCCATAATAAGGTTCACTAATGAAGCATACTCGATTTTAATAAGCTGTTTAGCAATATAGTAGGTTAAATTACCCGCCCTGTAACATACAACCTGAGGCACATTAAACAAAGCCGTTTCCAGTGTCGCTGTTCCAGAAGTCACTAATGCTGCTGTAGAGTATTTCAACACATCATATGTTTGATTAAATACAACTTTAACATCATATCCTTTTACAAACTTATCATAATAATCAGGTTCTATTGATGGTGCAGCAGCTATTACAAACTGATGATCTTTATAGTTTGGAATAATATCCAACATTGTACTCAAATTCCTGTCAATCTCCTGTTTACGGCTACCTGCTAAAATACCAATCACAGGTTTATTTTCAAGATTGTTTCTATTAATAAAATCATCAAGGCTGCTTTCCTCATCAATCTTTTCCTGAACAGCATCAAGTAATGGATTCCCTGCATAATCGACCGGATAGTTATGCTTTTTAAAATAATCAACTTCAAAAGGAAAAATTACAAACATTTTATCGACAAATGCCTTTATTTTATTTATACGTGATTCTTTCCATGCCCAGATTTTAGGCGATATATAATAATACGTTTTTAGTCCGATTGATTTTGCAAACTCAGCCATTCGGAGATTAAATCCCGGATAGTCAATTAAAATAACAACATCAGGATTATAGCTTTGAATATCTTGTTTACATTCTTTAAAGAATCTCTTTAATTTTCCCAGATTCATTAATACCTCAACGAATCCCATTATTGCAGTTTCTTTGTAATGCTTAACAAGCTCTCCTCCCTGTGCTTGCATTAAATCGCCACCCCAGAACCGAAAGTTAACTTCGGCATCAACCATTTTCAAACCTTTCATAAGGTTTGAACCGTGTAAATCACCGGAAGCTTCGCCTGCAATAATATAGTATTTCATACTTTTTTTTAGATGTTAGACATTAGCTATTAGTATTATCACATGAAACTTGAAACTTAATCATCTCTTTTACCATACAAATTAGCCATACCAGATTTCAGCAACTATAGCGCAATCTTAGTTATAAAAACAAAAAGGGCAAATACGATTGTAGCCACTAATATACCTCGTGCAGAATAATAATAATTTTTATTTAGAAAGATGAAAAATAATGCCAGGTTTGGAATAACGCAGAGACTAATAATCTTTGTAAATGCCCTTGTAGAAACTAAAAAATCAATTAATTCCCGAAAATCATACTCTGAAAACTGAATAAGATAAACCACTAATATTGTAAGAGCCGGAGCAAGTATTCCCAGAATTAATCCTAATTTAAGATTATCAATCTTTGATCTCATAATTCCATTTTTTTAAATAATCTATTTGATCGTAAGCCGTATAATCAATCTCAACAGGAACAACTGAAATAAAATTATTGGCTAATGCCCATTCGTCTGTATCTGTCGATCCATTTTCGCAATTTTCAAAATATCCTGTTAACCAGAAATACTCCCCACTCCTGGGATCTAAACGCTTTTCAAATTCTTCTTTCCACATTCCTTTTGCCTGACGACAAATCTTAACTCCATTAATTTCATCTTTTTTAATTGCCGGAAAGTTTACATTTAAGCAAGTAGCTTCAGGCAAGCCATTTTCCAAAACATTTAAAACAATTTTTCTTCCGTGTTCAATCGCAGGAGAAAAGTCAGCATCGTTTGCATAATCGAGTAATGATAATCCGATAGATTGAATTCCATTTACACAACCTTCGATAACAGCACCCATGGTGCCAGAATATATAATACTTATTGATGCATTCGAACCGTGATTAATTCCTGACACTAACACATCAGGTTTGCGATGTAAAACTTCACTCATTGCCAGTTTAACACAATCTACGGGTGTTCCGCTACAACCATAAACAGTTACATCATCTTCTTCTCTTATTTTTTTGTATCTGATAGGTACTTTTACTGTAATTGCATGTGACATTCCCGAATTACCGTGAAAAGGAGCCATTACAACCACTTCGCCCAAAGGTTTCACAATTTCAATTAATGCAGAAATTCCTTTTGCATTTACGCCATCATCATTTGTCACTAATATTAAAGGTCTGTTTATTTCCATATCTATCCTCAATTTAATAATATGCAAAGATATTCAAATAGCATGAAGTATCAATATGTTCTGTTAATTTCTTAAAATTCCGGACTAATACCATATTATTATTCAAAATGCCATATTTGTGAAAAACAAATATGGATTGAATAATCTAAGCGAGAGATATAAATATATTTCTGAAAAAGCACCTGCCTTTTATATTAAAGATAATGAGTATATTGCAGAAATACCAATCTTAAAAGAAGAATAAAAATACTTGACATGAAAATCATTCTTTCAATAATCGTACTTATATCCTTATCTCAAATAAGTAACTCACAGGAATTAAAACGAAGAGCATATCTTGGGGTTTACGGAACAGAAATTACTGATTCTGTTGCTGATATTTATAATATCAAATCCGGAATTAATATTGACAGTTTGAAAAATATCAGCCTTACGAAAAAGCATAAATTAAAACCTGCCGATATCTTATTAAGCATTAACGGTAATGACATAAAAACTATGCAAGACTTGAAACAGCAAGTTTCATTAAGCAGAGAAGGCGATAAAGTAAATTTCAAAATTATCCGAAAAGGGAATTTCCTTATGAAAAATCTGAAACTCACGAAATTATATATGATAACTTTGAATTTGACGATGGATATATACGGGTAATTATTGATAAACCTAAAAGGCCGGGTAAATTACCGGCAATTTTATTTATTCAGGGTTACACTTGTAGTTCTATTGATAATGTTGGCGACAAACATCCCTATATACAATTAGTTAAAGGTTTGTGCGATAAAGGCTATGTGATTATGCGTATTGAAAAACCCGGGATTGGTGATTGCAACAATATTTCAAAATGTAATGATATTGGTTTTCAGACAGAAACAGAAGCTTTTTTAAAGGGATTACAAAAACTAAAATCATATGATTTTGTTGATACAAGTAAGGTTTTTATCTGGGGACATTCATTGGGCGGAATAGTTGCACCGATAATTGCAAATCAGGAAAAGGTAAAAGGCGTAATTGTTTACGGAACAACTTTAAAGCCATGGAGAGAATATCTTATTGAAATGTTTCGGGTACAAAACCCTATTCTTGGTACAGACTATGTAGAAAATGAGAACAATATGCTAAATTATTACAAAATAATCCACTCATTATTTATTGATAAAAACAAACCCTCATTAATCGCAAAGGATACCGCTTTGTCAACTATTTTTAAAGAACTAATGTTTTACGATGGAGAGGAAAGAATTTGGGGGCGGAATTATAACGTATTTGTTCAAATTGATGATTATAACTTAACGGAATATTGGAGTAAAACAGATGCCGATGTTCTTGTTTTTTGGGCTGATGCAGATATTGAGGCTTTTTCGAGATATGACCACGAAACTATTGTGGATGTTGTAAACCATTATCATCCCGGCAAAGGTAAGTTTATACATATAAAAAATACAACACATGCCTTTGCTAAAGTTAAATCAATGCAACATGGAATTGAAAACAGAACCTGGAAATACATGACCGAGAATTTTAACGAAGAAGTGATATTAAAAACGGATGAATGGATAAAGGAGGTCATTAAATAAGTTTTTCGGAAGTTTCCGATAAAAAATCGACTCTGTCAGGATTTTTTTAATTGTTGATTTGAAATTAAATATCTGATGATTTTATCCTAATAAACAAATCACCAAATAAACAGATAAACAATTGAACAAAATTATCGACAACATATTTGTTTATAATTTTACACAATAGTACACTATAAAATAAATATGAAAATTAGAAAAATTAAACATAAAGAAACTGACTTTCTGAAAGAAATGCTTTATTTGGCTCTTTTTGTTCCAGAAGGCCAACCTCTGTTTCCAAAATCTATTTTAGATAATCCTGATATATCAAAGTATATCGATCATTGGGGCGCTCTCCCAAATGACCTCGCACTTGTTGCATTAATCAATAATGAACTTATTGGTGCAATTTGGGGAAGAACATTCAGCAAATCCAATGCAGGTTTTGGATTTATTGATGAAAACACACCTGAAATCTGTATGGCAGTTAAGGAAAAATTCAGAAATCAGGGAATTGGGACAAAATTAATAGATGAGATTTCCAAAATATATTTCTCAAAGGGAATTAAGTCAATTTCTTTGAGTGTGGATAAAGAAAATAGGGCAAAATTACTTTATAAAAGAAAGGGATTTTTCGTGGTGGAAAAAGATGAAGATAAAGATTTTATAATGAAAAAGATTATACAATGAAAACAGAAAAAGCAGTGTCAAACATTCATTTTAGAATGATGGTAAATGTTATGAATATAGTGAAAAACATTCGTAACATAAAAAAGGAAATTATCCGAAGTGGAATAAAAGAAGGAAACCATGTTTTAGATTATGGCTGTGGTCCGGGTTTTGTTACTATTCCGGCTACTAAAATTGTCGGTTCACAAGGAATGATATATGCTTTGGATATACATCCGTCGGCAATAAAAATTATTGAAAAAAAGATAAAAAAACATAAGCTAAAGAATGTTAAAACAATAGTGACCAATACCGGAACAGGATTACCGGACAAAAGTATTGATATTGTACTTTTATTTAATGTAATATTTATGATAAAAGATAAAGAAAAGCTAATTGATGAACTTCACAGAATTTTAAAAAACGACGGTATAATTTCTATAGTTAATAATGGATTAGGTTCTAAATTTAAGAATAAGCAAGTAGCAGAAAATTGTCTGACAGAATTATTTTGTAAAAACAATAACTTTATTCTGTCAGAAAAAATCGGGAATAATTATAATTTTATAAAAAGATAAAAAGATTTATTCTATACGGCATTTTTTTGCCACAAATTCACAAATTGAAAACGAATTTTATAAAAAATAATTCGTGCATTCGTGGCTTTATAACTAATCGACAAACATGAACGTATTAATAATTGAAGATGAAAAAGTTGCAGCAAATAATCTTGAGAAAATGTTGCATAAAATTGATGAAAGAATATTTGTTCAGGATAAAATAGACTCTATAGAAAATGCTGTAAAATGGTTCCATAATAATAAAACCGATTTAATTTTTCTTGATATTCATCTTGCCGACGGACTTTGTTTTAAAATTTTCGAGCAAATAAAAATTAAAACACCGGTTATATTCACCACTGCTTACGATCAATATGCAATTAAGGCATTTAAAGTTAACAGTATCGATTATTTATTAAAACCAATTGAAATTCAGGAATTAGAACAAAGCTTAGAAAAATTCAAAGAATTAAATCAAATACAAAATGCAAATACAATTGATTTTGATGCATTAATTAATCTTTATAATAAAAAACCAGAATACCAGGAAAGGTTTATTGTTCGCTATGCACAAAAAATAAAAAGTATAAAAACAAATGATATAGCATATTTTTATATCGATACCGAAAATATTTTTCTTTGTACAAAAAGCAACAATAACTACCCTATTGATTATTCTCTTGATAAATTGGAAAATATCATCAACCCAAAAGACTTTTTTAGAGTTAACCGTCAGTTTATTGTAAATATATCTTCTATTGAAAATATGTATTCATTATCAAAAAGCAGAATTAAAATTGAATTAAAACCAAAACCTGATAATGATATAATTGTGAGTTACAACAGAATGAGTGATTTTAGGAAATGGCTGAATATATAAAAACAACTTATAAAATTAAAAAATCGATAATTTTAATATCTTTTCAAGACATAACTCGTTATCAACAGCAATATATAAACATTATAATGAAAAATAATGTCTAATTACGTCAACCATATTCAGACATTGATACAATTCTATTGTAAACTTCAAACTATACACTTTAAACCTAAAACTATTACTATTTCCTGCCCAATTTTTTATATTTTTGCATTTCGTTTTAAAGTAATATACAATGAAAATTTCATACAACTGGCTTAAAAATTATATCAACACTGATTTATCAGCGGAAGAAGTTTCAAAAATACTTACCGATACAGGACTTGAAGTAGAAGGAATTGAACACTTCGAATCTGTTAAAGGCGGATTAGAAGGATTAGTTATCGGTAAAGTTATTTCATGTGAAAAGCATCCTAATGCTGATAAACTTACGGTAACCACCGTTGATGTAGGAAACGGAACTGAATTACCTATTGTTTGCGGTGCTCCAAACGTAGCCATAGGTCAAAAAGTTGTAGTTGCAACAGTTGGCACGACCCTTTATTCAGGTGATGAAGAATTTAAAATCAAAAAAGCCAAAATGCGTGGGGAACCTTCCGAAGGAATGATTTGCGCCGAAGATGAAATTGGACTGGGAACATCACACGATGGAATAATGGTTTTAGATGATTCTGCTAAAATCGGGATACCCGCAAAAAAATATTTCAATATTGAAACCGATACTGTTTTTGAAATCGGTTTAACACCAAACAGAATTGACGGAGCTTCGCATATTGGTACTGCCCGCGATTTAGCAGCATATTTAAGTCTGACCAAAAAAACAGAACTTATAAAGCCTTCAGTTGATGACTTTAAAGTTGATAATAATAACTTACCAATTGAGATTATTGTTGAGAATAAAGAAGCCTGTCCACGATATACCGGGGTAACTGTTAGTAATGTAAAAGTTAAAACATCACCGGAATGGTTACAAAACAGATTAAAAGCAATTGGTTTAAAACCTATTAATAATTTAGTTGATATTTCGAATTTTGTGTTGCATGAAACAGGGCAACCACTTCACTTTTTTGATGCAGATATAATTCAAGGAAACAAAGTAATTATAAAAACTTTACCCAGAGGAACTCTTTTTACTACACTTGATGAAGAAAAAAGAGAACTTTCGTCTGATGATTTAATGATCTGTAATGAAAATAACGGAATGTGTATCGCCGGAGTATTTGGTGGTATTAAATCGGGAGTTACTGAAAACACAAAAAATGTTTTCATTGAAAGCGCTCATTTCAATTCGGTTTACGTTAGAAAAACAGCCAAACGACATGATTTGCATACTGATGCATCATTCCGTTTTGAACGTGGATCAGATCCTAACGGTACTGTTTATGCACTTAAACGCGCCGCTTTGCTGATGAAAGAAATTTCAGGTGGAGAAATTTCATCAGAAATTGTTGATATTTACCCTAATCCGGTTGTAGATTATAAAGTTGATTTAACTTTCAGAAATCTGAAACGACTTATCGGAAAAGAAATCGAGAAAGAAAAAGTAAAAAACATTCTCGAATCTTTAGACATTAAAATCGTAAAAGAAGATGATGAAAAACTAAGTCTTGAAGTTCCGACTTACAGAGTTGACGTGCAGCGCGAAGTAGATGTTATTGAAGAGGTATTGCGTATTTACGGATACAATAATATTGAGATATCCGAGCATGTAAATTCAAGCTTATCATATTCGCCAAAACCTGATAAAGAAAAAATTCAGAATACAATTTCGGATATTTTAACTGCGAATAGTTTTAACGAAATTATGTGTAATTCGCTTACAAAAGCTGATTATTACAATAATCTTGAAACTTACAAAGCTTCCAATTTGGTTAAAATTTATAATCCCTTAAGCATCGATTTAAATGTAATGCGCCAAACCCTATTATTTGGTGGATTAGAATCGATAATGTATAACCAAAACAGACGAAATCCTGATTTAAAATTATACGAATTTGGAAATTGCTATTATTTAAAAGATTCTGAAAGCGAAAATCTACTTAAAAAATATAACGAAGAACAACATTTAGCTATTTTTATTACCGGAAACAAAACCGAAGAAAACTGGATTACGAAAGTAGAACCCACAAGCTTCTTTTTATTAAAAACTTATGTCGAAAATATTCTCGAAAAATTGGGGTTTGATTTAAATCAGATTAAAAGCGAAGATGTTTCATCTGATTTATTCACTGAAGGATTAAGTTATCAATACAATAAAAATAAACTTGTTAATTTCGGGATTTTAAATAAAAAGCTATTAAAAGCTTTCGATATCAACACCAAGGTTTATTTTGCTGAATTCTCGTGGGATACAGTTTTAAAACTTTCAGCTAAAAACAGCATACGTTACACAGAGATTCCTAAGTATCCTGAAGTTCGCCGTGATTTAGCATTATTATTAAACAAAGAAGTTAAGTTCGCTAATATTAAAGAACTTGCATATAAATCAGAAAGAAAACTTCTTAAGAAAGTATCTTTATTTGATGTTTTCGAAGGCGAAAAATTGGGTGCTGATAAAAAGTCGTATGCTATAAGTTTCATTTTACAGGATGAAAACAAAACACTTACGGATAAGCAAATTGATAAAATAATGAATAACTTTATAAGAGTATTCGAGAAGGAATTGGGTGCTCAAATAAGATAGTTTTGAGTTTAAAGTTCAAAGTTTTGAGTTTTAAATTCAAGGTTCAAAGCTTAAGGCTATAGTTTAATTTAGCGTGTAAAACTTAGTGCATTCTTAGTGTTCTTGCCTGCCCTGACTGCCGTCAGGTAGGTGGCAAGCTTAATACTAAATACTTGATACTAATATCTAAACAAATGTCAAAAATAGAACTGGTAAAAGGCGATATCACTAAGATGGAAGTTGATGCAATTGTAAATGCAGCAAACAAAACATTGTTAGGTGGCGGTGGTGTAGATGGTGCCATTCATCGTTCTGCCGGTCTGGAGCTCTTAAACGAATGCCGTGCTTTAAATGGTTGTGAAACAGGCGAAGCAAAAATAACCAGATCATATCTTTTACCTGCAAAATATATTATTCATACTGTAGGACCCGTATGGCATGGTGGTATGGATAATGAACCTCAATTATTAGCCAATTGTTATAAGAATAGTTTACAAATTGCTTTGGATAAAAAGCTAACAACTGTTGCTTTTCCAAATATAAGCACAGGTGTTTATCGTTTTCCTAAAGATATGGCAGCTGATATTGCAATTCGTACAGTAAATAATTTTCTAAATCAAAATAAGAAAATAAAGAATGTATACTTCGTTTGCTTTGATGAAGAAAATTATGATATATATAAAGAGAAACTTATTAATTTGGCTCTGGAATAATTAAATGAGCACAAAGATTGGCTAATATTTTTATTGAAAATGATTAAAAAAACCAAGAAGAAAGTAAAAAAATACCTGTCGTTAGTAAAATTCAGTCATACCGTTTTTGCAATGCCTTTTGCCTTTATTGGCTACTTTTTAGCATTACATCAAACCGAATCAGAATTTGAATGGAAGCTTTTTTTATTTGTAATTCTATGTATGGTTTTTGCACGTAATGCAGCTATGGCTTTCAATCGATTTATTGATAGAGAAATTGATATAAAAAACCCGAGAACGGCAATTCGTGAAATTCCGGCAGGAATAATTAAAGCAAAATCAGCATTATTATTCGTTATAATAAACTCAATATTGTTTTTTGTAACAACGTATTTTATTAATACACTTACTTTCAGATTATCGCCGGTTGCCCTGTTAATAATTTTAGGTTACAGCCTTACAAAAAAATTCACTGCACTTTGTCATTTAATTTTAGGACTGGGATTATCTCTTGCTCCTATTGGTGCATATCTGGCTGTTACAGGTGAATTTGCCCTACTTCCTGTTTTATATTCATTTGTAGTTTTATTATGGGTAAGCGGATTTGATATTATTTATGCATTACAGGATTTAGATTTTGATAAAGAGGAAGAATTAAAATCATTCCCTGTGTTTTTTGGTAAAAAAGGAGCTTTATCAGCATCGACATTATTGCATATACTTACTGCACTAATTGTAGTTTTTGCAGGTTATTTCGGACAATTTGGGATACTTTACTGGATTGGGTCCTTCGTTTTTATTGGATTGTTATTTTACCAGCACACTTTGGTAAAACCTAATGATTTAAGTAAAGTTAATCTGGCATTTTTTACTACCAACGGAATCGCAAGCATAATTTTTGCAGCTTTTACAATAACTGAACTCATTTTGGATATTTGGTTTTAGTTAAAAAATACTCCGGATACAAAAGAAATTAAAATATAAATTATTACTGTCCGGTAAAATAATTTAATTTCGGGCTAAAGCCCTCCTTTTATAATGTCTTACTAACCCCAGGCTTAAGCCTGGGGTTAATGAAGTATCCTAGTAAAATGGGGCTGTTGAAAAAGTTTAATTATCTTATAGAGAGTCTAATATTTAGAATTGTTTACGTACAGGGCGAATAAAAAGGGCTATCGAATACTTTTTCGACAGCCCCTAAGTTTTTTAATCCTCATATTGTTTAAATCCATTATTTGAGTTTATATTTGCATAATTTTTATCAACAAATTTTAATGGTTTAACTATTTTTTTAACAAATTATCATAATTAAGTTATTCATTATTTATAATTAACTGATAATTATTATCTTTAAACTTTGGCATTTAGGCTATTTATATTAGTTTTGATTTAATTGAATATTTTTGCTTTAAAAAGGCAGTTGAAAATGAGAAAGATTTTACTATTTATTATTTGCATATTATTTTTCAAAATATCTTATTCGATAAGTCCTGGTGAATCAAATAATACATTGTTACTTAATACTTATAATAATTCTGAAGTTACACTTAATAAAAACTACCAACAATTTAAATTTCAGGTTGTTAATTTTGAAGCACAAAATTTAGCCGATTATGCTAGCTTAAAAAAAAGAAAAAAAAGAAAAAGTGCCGATTTAATGCTTTATGTTGCTGGAGGAGTTGCAGTTGCAACTGTTACTCTTATTCTTGTAAATGATCCTGATAATTTCACAAGCAATAGTGCAAGTGGTGTAAATTTAGGCATTGCGGCTGGTGGAACTATAGCCTGTGGAATGATAGTCGCCAAATACTTTATTGATAAACGCAGATAAATTACCATCTTAATTAAAGGTTTATTATGCGAAATTTTAAACTTCGGATTTTAATTTTTAGGGGTGTTTACTTATTTGCAACAATTATTGTACTATAAGACAAATGCTCACTTTGAACAACCCTCTCCATTATTTTGTGAAATATTGTTTGCTTGTAAATAGATCTATTTATTCTAAACGAGATTTCATCTAAGTAACTGTCAAAATGTTCAGGATGTACCCAAGTATATATTGTTCGTAACCAAGACTTAATTTGATGAATGAAAATATGGATCTGAGGCATAACTTGTCCTTTGTCACTAAGACTTT
>JAUWQL010000154.1 GCA_030611105.1 Bacteroidales bacterium | reverse complement strand
AGATTCACAGATTAAATTATATGTGAAAAAATATACTAAAAAATTAAAGTACAACCTTATCTCGCATCTTTGGTCTTTTAGGAATTTGCAATTGTTCCTATAAAATCTGTGAATCTGTGGCTTTTATTTATTATTGCGAATATAATATTGATACTGAATAGTTACAGAATTTAAATATTTTATTAAAATTTCTTAAAATAATCTTCAATTAATATTTTAGAAGCTAAAAAAGAATTCATTTTTCTATCAACTACTTTTTCTTCAAATAATTTCAATTTATCTTGTATTCCCTCCTGGTTATAAAAATGGTCACGCAGCGCTTCGTGAATAGATTCGTACATCCAATATTTAGCTTGTCTCATTCTCTGTTTCTCGAAAAAACCTGTTCCTTTTATATATTCAATATATTCAATAATCGTATCCCAAACTTTATCGATTCCTGTAAAATCAAGTGATGAGCAGGTAAGCACCTTGGGATTCCAACCACATTCCGGAATAGGAAATAGATGTAAAGCATTTTTATATTCCATTTTGGCCATTTCTGCTTTATTAACATTATCACCATCTGCTTTATTAATAGCAACAGTATCAGCCATTTCCATAATGCCGCGTTTTATTCCCTGAAGTTCGTCTCCTGCACCTGCAAGCATTAACAATAAAAAGAAATCAACCATAGAATGTACCGCAGTTTCTGATTGTCCAACACCAACAGTTTCGATCAATATAGTGTCGAATCCGGCAGCTTCGCAAAGAATAATTGTATGACGAGTTTTTTTTGCAACACCACCCAAAGAACCAGCCGATGGCGAAGGCCTGATAAAAGCATTTGGATCGTTTGCTAACTCTTCCATTCTTGTTTTATCACCTAAAATGCTTCCTTTCGTTAATTCGCTACTTGGATCAACTGCTAACACTGCAATTTTTCTCCCCCGTTTAGTTAGATATTTACCAAGAGCTTCAATAAATGTACTTTTTCCAACACCAGGCACACCTGTAACACCTATCCTAATAGATTTTCGTGCATAAGGAAGACATTTCTCAACAATTTCCGTTGCAAACTTATTTTGTTCAACTAAAGAACTTTCTACCAGTGTTATAACCTGGCTAAGCATCGTACGATCTCCCTCTAAAACACCTGCCACATACTCATCAACAGTATGTTGTATCTTTTTCTTTAATCGAAATTTTTTTATAACCTCCGGATTTATTGATTCGGGTTGATCAACTCCGTTTTGCACATTTAAAGCCGATTTAAATTCTTTCCTTTTATTATTGTTATCTTTTTTCGACATAATTAATAATATTTTATGCGAAATTATGATTTATAAAGCTAGAAATAAAAAAACAGGAGAACTTTTACAAAACCCGCCCTTGAAATTTTAACATAATGTTACACAAAAAAGAGTAGCTTTTGTTGAAGCTACTCTGTGATTTTTATCAGTTTAAACTTTTGATATTAATCATTACATTTTTACTCTTTCAATATTTCACCTTTTATTATTAATCTTTCATTCGAAGCTTTTGGATCATTACTAATTACGTAAATAGTCTTGGTTTGTCTGCCTTTACGTGATCCCGGGTTAAAAATAGCTTTAAAAGAACTTGATTCTCCGGGCTTAATTGTTGTCTTTTCAGGAGCGACTGTTGTACATCCACATGTTGTCCTGATTTTTCGGATAATTAGATCGCTTTTACCCTTATTAGTATACTTGAACACGTGTTCAATTTTATCATTTGACTTTGTTTTTCCAAAATCAAATATTTTGTTTTCAAATACGATTTGAGGTGCATTTGCAATTTCTTTCTCAGTTAGTTTAGAAAAATCTTCCTCAACTTTAGCGCTTATTGTAATATAATTTCTGTTACCGGGTTCTCCATTAATTAACACATTAATTCTATTGGTAATAAAACCCCAGTCGTTTACTTTTGAACCATTATATGTCCCTACTATATAACCTTTTTCTTTCGACTTCAATACCATAGGAACTACATCAAGTTTAAGATAAGCAGGAAGTTTTGAGAAAGTTATCTTCATATCTGAATCCGAAGAATTATAAATTTTCAAGGTGTCTTTTTTAACCTGATTATTATATACACGAACAAATGCAAAATGGTTAGTTTCTAATCTTAACTTACCCAAAATTCTAGGGTAATAATCTTCAATAGTTTTTTCCCGGGGCAATACTTCGCCCTTTATTCTTAATATCTTTCTTCCGGGATTTGTATTTGTCTCTACAAAAATACTTTTATTAAAGGCACCTGGTCGTCTGGCAGGATCAAAAACAGCACTAACGTAGCCTTTTTGTCCAGGCATTATTGGTTTTTCGGTCCAGGTTGGAGAAGTACAACCACAGGATGTTTTTACTTTGTTAATTATTAGTGGAGCATCACCAGTATTGGTAAATATGTATTTATATTCTACCTTACCATCGCTTTCTTTGATTTTTCCAAAATCATGTACTTCTTTTTCAAATGAAATAAATGCACCTTTTTGTTGTGCATTTACAAAACTAAATAGGACAAGTACAGAAACGATACTTAAAAATAATTTCTTCATAACTCTATTTTATTTATTATTATTTCAAATATTATAACTCCAAAGCAAAAGTAATAATTACTTATAATCTGTTATAATCGTTAACAAACTTTAACTTTTAATATTATTGTGGTAAATTAAACCAAAAATATAATTTATTTTTATAACAAAATTTTAGTCCCCGGGTTTTGAAAAAATCTTTATTAATAAAAATTTTCTTTTTTTGTAGCCTCATTTCCTCAAATATATATGGGCAATTTTACAATGGCCACCAAATGAACTTTGGAAAAAACCGGGTGCAATATAACGACTTTTACTGGTCGTTTTACAGATACGATAAATTTGACACTTATTTTAATCAGGATGGAAAAGCAATTGCAAGATTTACCGGAGAAAATGCTACTCAGGAAATACTCAGGCTTGAAGAAAAATTAAATCATAAATTAAATAAGCGTTTAACATTTCTGGTTTATAATAAATTTTCAGACTTCAGGCAAAGTAATATTGGTTTGGTTACCGGGAAAGAGGAATACAATACAGGTGGTATAACCAAAATCAGTAACAACAAAGTCAGTTTATATTTTCAAGGCAATCATCATGATTATTTAAAGCAGATGCGATCAGTAATTGCTGAAGTTATTGTAATGGAAATGCTTTATGGAAACAGGCTTACTGAAAACTTTGCTAACTCATCTATGATCAATTTACCGGAATGGTATTTAAAAGGATTAACTTCTTATCTTTCCGAAGAATGGAGTCCTGAAATTGAGAATAGAGTTAAAGATGTCATTATTAATAATCGATACAAAAAATTCAACCGTCTAACCGGCGATGATGCTATATATGCGGGCCACTCATTTTGGAAATATATAAATGACTATTATGGTAATACAGTGATAACAGATATTCTTTATCTTACCAGAGTAAATAAAGGCGCAAATAGTGCAATACTGAATGTACTTGGAGTACCTTTTAAAGAAATCACTAAACAATGGTTTGAATATTATAACGATTATTTCGGCGATGAGTCATTATATGCTTACGATTCATCATTAAATCAAAGCATTTTACACAAAAACAAATCTTCAATGTATTACAGTCAGGTTAAAGTTAGTCCTGATGGAGAACAAATAGCATACATAAGTAACGAACTTGGGCAGGTGAAAATTTGGATTTATAATTCAGCATTGGATAAATCAGAGAAAATATTTAAACATGGACATAAAATCAAACAGATAAATGATTACACCTACCCTGTAATTGAATGGCACCCTTCCGGAAAAATATTAACCATAATTACAGAAAAAGACGGTGGATTAAAACTTCTTCAGTATATACTTGAAAATAGCGAAATAACAGAAAGAAATCTTTTGTATTTTGATAAAATCCTTAATTTTTCCTACTCAGATGACGGTTCAAAAATGGTGTTTTCTGCTGTTAAAGATAGCAAGACTGATATTTATGTTTTCGATATTGCATCATCGACAAGCAACCAAATTACAAATGACCTAGCGGACGATTTTCATCCCCGATTTATTAGTAACTCAACTAAAATAATTTTTAGTTCGAACAGATTAAATGACACCTTAATATCAGAAAACTCAAATTTTGGTCATCAATTCGACCTGTTTGTTTATGATTATCAGCATAACAACCCCGTATTATCAAGATTAACCAGCAGTGTGCATCAGAATGAAGTGAATCCTTTTGAAATAAAAAATCAAGAATATTATTATTTAAATAATCTAAATGGTATTAACAATCTTTTTTACGGCAAATATGACAGTACTATTAATTTTATTGATACTACCATCCATTACAGGTATTTTTTAAAGGAAAAGCCACTAACTAATTTTTCAAGAAATATCAGTGAACATCATTTAAGTAAAAACAAAAAAACTTATTCATATATTAAATTCGACAATGGAAATTATGACGTTTACAACCGTTTGCTGAATCATGATCCCTTCGAAAAAGATATTAATTTAAAGGAAACAAAATACCGTAAATTACTTAATAAAAAATACAAAACAGAAGATAGCTTAAGTGTATATGGTTCTAAACCAAAATCAGGTCTTGATTCACTAATGATTTTCTCGAAGGAAGATAATTATGTTGATATTAACCACTACGTTTTTGAAATAGAAAAATCTTACTTTAGCTATAAATATGACAGTATAAAACCTGACAATTCTAAATCACAAAAGTTAATCCCTAAAATTCAAATTTATCAACGTACTTTTTACACTGATCATGTTGTTGGCCAGGTAGATTTTAGCTTTTTAAACTCAACTTATCAGGCTTTTACCGGAGGTGCAGTATATTTTAACCCCGGATTTAATGTTTTATTTAAAATCGGCGCATATGATTTATTAGAAGATTACAAAATTATAGCAGGTGTGAGATTCTCAGCTGATTTTAACAGTAACGAATATTTAATAAGTTTAGAAAATTTAAAAAGAAAAATTGACGAACAATTTATTTATCATCGACAGAGTTTTGAAAATATAACCGAGAATTTTATTTCTAAAACCCAAACCAATAAACTAATGTACCTTCGAACTATTCCTTTTAGTCAGATAACAGCCCTAAAAGGAACCTTAATTCTAAGGCATGATAGACAAACCTATTTATCTATCGACAGAAATAGTTTACAAGCTCCGGATGTACATAAGCCCTGGGCTGGAATAAAATTCGATTACATTTTTGATAATACCATCAGCAAAGGCATTAATCTTTATAATGGTACGCGATATAAAATTTTTGGTGAATACTATAATCAACTTAACAAATCAAAAACGGACCTTTTTGTTATTGGTGCCGATTTTAGACATTATCAGAAAGTTCATCGTGATTTGATTTTCGCTTCTCGTATAGCTGCAAGTACTTCGTTTGGTAATAGTAAGTTAATTTATTATTTGGGCGGTGTTGATAACTGGACCAACTTTTCTCAAGCTACACCAAGCTTTATTCCTTTAAATGAGATACCTATAAACGAAGATGAGAATTATGCATATCAGGCAATTGCAACAAACCTTAGAGGATTCCCGCAAAATATTAGAAACGGAAATAATTTTGCACTCATAAATACTGAACTGCGCTTGCCTGTTGTTAAATATTTTTCAAATTATCCAATCAATTCATTTTTTTGGTCAAACTTGCAAGTAGTTGGTTTCTTTGATGTAGGTACTGCATGGAGTGGATGGTCGCCTTATTCCGACGAAAATGCATACGATAAAGATGTAATTGAACGTGGATCATTAGTGATTACATTAGATACAGAACGTGATCCAATTGTTGCAGGATATGGTTTTGGTGTAAGAGCGATGATATTTGGTTATTTTGCCCGTTTTGATTGGGCATGGGGAATTGAGAATCAACAAATAACATCACAGATTTTCTATTTCTCACTAAGTTTAGATTTTTAAAAACATTATTATGAGTATAAACGAAATTATTTTACTAATCGTTATTGGATTTTTAGCAGGAATTGTTGGAGGATCATTAGGTTTAGGTGGAGGAATAATAATAGTGCCAACATTGATTTTCATCCTGGGATTTACTCAACACCAGGCACAAGGAACAAGTCTTGCAGTATTGCTTTTCCCGATAGGAATACTAGCAGTAATTAATTATTCCAAACACGGTTATGTTAATTTTAAATTTGCTGCAATATTAATAGTTGCATTTGTATTAGGAAGCTACCTGGGTTCCGAAATTTCTGTACATTTACCTGAAAAAATACTTAAAAAAGTTTTTGGGATTTTTTTGTTGTTAATTTCACTCAAAATGATTTTCAATAAATAATGGATTTAAAAAATAAGATAAGCCAATTAGTAGAAAAACACTACAGTCAAGTTGTTGAGATCAGAAGACACATACATCAAAATCCTGAATTATCTTTTCAGGAGTATGAAACCTCAAAATATATTACTTCGCTTTTAGATTCATGGAATATTAAATATAAATCCGGAATAGCAAACACAGGAATTGAATGTATCCTGGAAGGGCAAAATCCACAAAGAAAAGTTATTGCATTAAGGGCAGATATGGACGCATTACCTGTTGCAGAAGAAAACGACATTCCATATAAATCAAATAAAAAAGGAGTAATGCATGCTTGTGGGCATGATGCACACACAGCATCATTGCTTGGTACATTACTTATTTTAAATGAATTAAAAGATAATTTTGAAGGAACTATCAAATTCATATTTCAGCCGGCAGAAGAAAAGCTTCCCGGCGGGGCAAAACAAATGATTGAAGAAGGGATTTTGGAAAATCCCACACCAGAATTCATTTTAGGTCAACATGTTTATCCTGAGCTTACATACGGGAAAGTGGGATTCAAGAAAGGTGTATATATGGCATCATCTGACGAACTTTATTTCACTATAAAAGGCAAAGGAGGTCATGGAGCAATGCCCGAAAAAATAACGAATACAGTATTAATAGCTTCCCAAATAATTGTTGCATTACAACAAATACCTGCCGAATTTGCTCCGAAAAATATACCAACGGTACTTTCTATTGGTAAAGTAATTGCTAATGGTGCAACAAATGTTATCCCCAATGAAGTATATCTTGAAGGTACATTTAGAACCATGGATGAAAACTGGAGAAAAGATGCTCATAATAAAATAACGAATATTGCAAAATCAATTGCAGAAAAACAAGGAGCAACAGTAGATGTTATTATTAAAAAGGGATATCCTGTTTTGGTTAACAATGAGAATACTACTGAAAAAATAATTCAATATGCAAAAGAATATTTAGGTGATGAAAATGTTGTTAAATTAGATATAAGAATGACAGCTGAAGATTTTGCATATTATTCACAAAAAATCCCAGCAACATTCTATCGATTAGGAACATCTTCAGATACTGAAAATATTAATCCATTGCATTCTGCTAACTTTAACATTGATGAGAATTCTTTAAAAACAGGAGTGGGAACAATGGCGTATGTTTCAATTCAATACTTAAATAGTTAAACAGGTGTTAAAAGAGTAATTAATTCTATCAAACAATCTTATTTAGAATCGTTATAAATTAGTTAGGAAAAAGTATTTAATTGCTTTTTTGTTTTTCAATTTAAATTAAGGAAATAATTTTGTGCTGAATTAACATTTTAAACTAAAAATAAAAAATCATGGCTTACGTAATAACTGATGATTGTACAGCTTGTGGCAGTTGTATCGACGAATGCCCAGTTGAAGCAATAACTGAAGGTGATATCTACAAAATTGATCCTGAAACTTGCACTGACTGTGGTGCTTGTGCTGATGTTTGCCCAGTTGAGGCTATTAATCCGGAATAAGTTAAAAGCTAATAAAAAATTGCACCCGCTTAGTCAAGCGGGTTTTTTTGTTAAATTGATCTTTCAGTGGGAAACTTTAATTATTAAATTATTCTTAAATTCACCCACTGATATTTAAACTAATTAAAATTTACACTTATGTCTTTAGTTGAAGAATTTGATAAAAGAGGGAACTGGTTCTTCAAACACAGAAGTTTTTTACCAGTTATCTTATATCCATTAGCTACTATAGTATTAGTTTTAGGATTTAAACAAGACATTAAATTGTCGGAACTAAGCTGGTCAATTATTTGTTTAGCTATATCCCTTTTAGGACTTCTTGTCCGGGTTTTGGTAATTGGATTTACTCCGAAAGGGACATCCGGAAGAAACACAGCAAACCAGGTCGCCGAAACTTTAAATACAAAAGGAATATATTCTGTAGTACGACACCCTCTTTATCTTGGCAACTTCTTAATGTGGTTTGGAATAATTCTGTATGTCAATAACATTTGGTTTGCTATAGCATGTATATTGCTATTTTGGCTTTATTATGAAAGAATTATGTTTGCCGAAGAACAGTTTTTAAAAGGTAAATTTGGTGATCAGTATTTAAAATGGTCGATGACAGCACCACCATTTTTTCCCAAATTAAGTGGCTGGCAAAACGCCAATCTAGAGTTTTCGTTAAAAAATGTTTTAAAACGAGAATATAATGGACTTTTTGCATTAGGCATTTCGTTTGCCTATCTAAATATTTTAAAGAACTTTCTTTCAACTAAAAAGTTTATGATCACTGATTTTTGGTTATATACTTTGGCAGTAACATTTCTAATTTTTATTATTCTGAGAACTTTAAAGAAAACAACACGCATATTACATGTAGATGGCAGATAAAAAAAAGGGTGCTTAAAATTAAACATCCTTTTTCATGCTTGTTAAAATATCTTAAATAGCTTCTGTTTCCACAATCTTAGCTAAAATATCTGCATAAGGAATTAATAAATACTTCTTCCCTTCAATTTCAGCTTCCGTTCCAGAGAACTCTTTGTATAACACGCTATCTCCAATGCTAATAGCCGAATTATCAATATCGCTTATTGCAACAACCTTAGCTATTTTCTTTTTTTCCTTTACTGAATCTGGTATAATGATTCCCGAAGCAGTTTTTTGCTCTTCTTTTCCATCTGTAATATCCAATAAAA
>JAUWQL010000136.1 GCA_030611105.1 Bacteroidales bacterium | reverse complement strand
TTAAAACCAATCTTATAACGAAAAATGAACATGTAAACTTATCAACAAAAATTGTTAGGTTTTTAGACAGTCTGACGGTACAAGTAATATTTTAAAGTTAACCGACCTTATTAAGCTTAATGTTTTTTTATTGCCGCCAATTCCAATTCCAACTAAAAACATTAATAAATATAATGCATACATACTGTAATCATTTTGTAAAAAATGTTTAGGCAACAGATCGTATATGCCGGTAAACAATCCAATAACAAAGAATAATAATATGATTATGCTACCTTTCATTCTTTTTAAAAAACAATATATAAGTTAACCATGAAACCAAAACACTGCCAAGTACAGCAAAAACAGTAATCATAATAGATTGATAACCAATTTTGTCGAAATTATTCAAGATTTCTTCGTTAGTTCCTACTGATAATCCTAGTAAAAACAAAAGTAAGTATATTGCCCAATTTGTTAATTCAGATGATATTTTTAAGATTTTCTCCTTTTTATGTAAGAACCATCCGATCAGAATTCCAAAAGTCATTAGAACTAATACTGTTATCATTTTTCTTTATTTGATTTAAAAGATAAGATATGAATTGTTACAGCAATTGCTATTACCAAAAGTAATATTTTGATAATTAAGTTATCAATAATCATAATTATAGTAGCTAAAATAGCTATCCACAATAATGATAAAGCAGATTTTTTAGATTTTTTCGATATTGTTTTATGAAGCAAATAGTTCTGCAAATGTTCCCCCAAATATTTATGATTCATTAGCCAGTTATAAAGCCTTTTAGAACTTTTCATAAATAAAGCTGCTGATAAAAGAAGAAACGGAGTAGTTGGCAGCAAGGGGATAAATATTCCCAGTATCCCCAAAGATAACGAAATCAGACCAAGCGAAGCCAGAAGGTATTTAACAAGTCGGTTTGAAGGTTGTTTTATTTCTTTATTCACTTATTATCTGTTTTACATGTAATTATAATTTTATGCGAAAATAGATAACTACTTGCTATTTACAATAAAAGATAATGGAATATTTAATCTAATTTGAAAATCCATGTCCTTTGGGCGTGGTTATGTTTGTTTGGCTATGCCTTAATCTTCTGGAACGTTGGAATAATGGAATGATGTTCTTATTAAGAAGTTTACAAACTCCAATATTACTTGCGTGAGATCGCTTCGCTAAGTTCCAGTATTCCATAAATCCAGTATCGTTTTTTGGAGCCCTTTGGGCTCATATTAAAGCCAACTTCTTAGAGGGTGGATTCTTTAATTATTTGTTAAGATAATGATCTAATTTTCCAAGTAGTTTGTCTTTTTTAATAGGCTTAGCAATAAAATCGGTACACCCTGCTTTCCTGGCTTTTTGTTGATCGGCAGGCATTGCATAAGCTGTAAATGCAATTATTGGAATTTTTTTATTGAATTTACGGATTTCACGAGTTGCATCTAAACCATTAAGCTTAGGCATTTTAATATCTAATAATATCAGGTCAATTTCCTTTAGCTCTTTGCATTTATTAATTGCATCTTTCCCGTTTTGAACATGAATAATATTTACATTGGTTTTTTGTAGAACCAGCTCAATCATTTCAATATTACTTTTTTCGTCTTCAGCAATTAAAATGGTTTTATTTCCCCAATTATAATTTTTATTTTCCGGCTCAATCTGTTTATATTTTTTGTTTGTTTTTACATAGGGGAGAGTAAAATAAAAAGTAGATCCTATTCCGGATTCAGATGCAATCCATATTTCGCCGCCTAACTCATTAATCAGGTTTTTAGATATTGCTAACCCTAATCCGGCTCCACGGTACAATTTGTTATTTGCTTTTGAATTTACCTTTCTAAACTGTTCAAAAATTTCTTTTTGTTCTTTTTTATTCAAACCAATTCCTGTGTCCTCAACAAAAAATCTGATATAGTTTTCAAATCCTTTAGGCGAAATATGATACCCAAATTTAATATATCCCTGATCGGTAAATTTAATAGCATTACCTATTAAATTATTCATTACCTGTCTGAATCGATAAGGATCAGTAAATATTGATAAGTTTTCATCGGTATTCTCCATTTCAACAATCAACTCGACATTTTTAATTTGTTTTAAATCAGTTTCACTAAACGATTCGTAAAGTTCAATAATAGTTTGGTTAATAAAACAATCTTGTTTAAAAATACGCAATTGCCCAGCTTCGATTCTGGCAATATCAATTATATCATCAATTAAATGTAGCAATGAATTACAATTACTATTCAAGTGTGAAACCAATTCTTTTCGTTGATTTTGATCTATATCCTGATCCGAGATTAGTTCAGAGAACCCAATGATTGCATTCATCGGTGTTCGAATTTCATGAGACATATTTGCCAGAAACGAGGATTTCAAACGATCAGATTCTTCTGCTTTTACTTTTGCTATTTTTAATTGTGCCGTTCTTTCTTCTACAATCTTTTCAAGGTGGGTTTGGTGATTTTCAAGTTCAATATTTTGTAGTTGTATTTGTCTTTTTTGTTCGTTAGCAAAATCTCTTTGAGCTTCGATTTCTTCTTTTTGTTTTACAATTTCTTCTTCTGCTTCTTTTAGTTTGGTAATATCTGAATCGATTGCTACTAGCTTGTAAATATCTCCTTCTTCATCCAGAATAGGAGTTACGGTAGTACGCATCCAAATTGATTTATTCGATTTATTATTTCCCCGAGTATTATAACTGATAGATTTCTTTGTTTTGATTATCTCATTAATTGTTTCTTCAATTTGGGGATATGAACTTGCTGATATTAGAGTTAATCCTTTCTCTTCAATAAATTCTGGTAAGGAATAACCATACATTCTGTTAAATCCTTCATTAACCCATTCAATTTCTCCATTTGCATCTGCTATTACAATGGAATTATCTGTTTTTTGAGTTGAAATAAATAGTTTCTCTAATTCATTATTTTTAATCTCAAGTTGTCTGGCTTGTTCTTGTATTTCTCTTTTTTGTTGATTTATCTTTACATTTTTTTCTTCTAAATCTCTGTTTATTAGTTTTAAATGTTCTGTTTGAACAGCATTTTCTTCAACTTGTTGTTCTATTTCGTTTGTTCTGTCAATAAGCCTTTTCTCCATCTGCGAATAAAAAATAACATTCTTTAATGAAATGGAAATTTGACCCATTAAAATCTCAATTATTTCAAGTTTTAAAGGAGAAAATACTTCTTCAATAACATTATTTTCTAAGTATAATATTCCCAAAAGTTTTTTTCGGTAAATAACCGGATAACACAATAAGGATTTTACATTATTGTGTTTAATATAACTAGTATGAGCTACTGATTCTTTGCTTAGGGTATTATTAAAAACAATAAAAGTATTAGATTTTATTACTGATTCAATTATATCATGAGAAAGATCTTTTGAATTTTCATAAGGCATAGAATCGACTATAATAGGCTCATGAATAATCTCATTCTTAATTGCTCTTATTCTTAGGGTGTTATCTTTGTAAAGCAATAATATTGCTTTTGTTGCATTTAATAATTCTGTAGAAAGATTTAGAATTTTTGCAAAAAGATTTTCTTTAAATATTTCAGCAGATAATTCTTGTGTAGCCTTTAATAATAATTTGGTATCAAGTTTTTCGGATTGTAATTCTGTATTCGAATTTTTTGTTTGGTTTTCCATTGAATTATAAAAGAAAATATCATAAAAACAGTACAATGTAAAAATGCAAATTGAATATTGCTAAAAATTTAAGATATATTTATTAACAATTGTTTAATACTGAAAATGAGTTGAATTAATAATTTTAAAACAAATTTAGTGTACATTCGTAAGTGTTTGTGAACGTTTAGTGAAATATAATGTTTCGTTTTATCTTAATATTATCAATATTTTTTTTAACATTTATTGAAAACGGCTATGGGCAGGACGAAGCGGTGAAAGACACTCTTTTTGTTACCCGGACAGTTATTATTGATGGTGACACTATTCCTAATGTTAGTATTGAAGAAGTAGTTATTTTTCCACGTTTGGTTTTTAAGAATAGATATAGGGCCAGACGATACAGAAAGTTAATAAGGGATGTGAAAAGAGCATATCCCTATGCAATATATGCCAAAAATAAGCTCGATCAAATGGAACATGAGTTTCAAAATCTTACTACGGAAAAAGAAAGAAAAAAGTATGTTAAAACTATTGAAAAGCAATTGATGGACGAGTTTGGAAAAGAGCTCAAGAAACTTACTATTACACAGGGAAGGATTTTGCTAAAACTTATCGACAGAGAAACAGGAAATACTTCCTATGTATTATTAAAAGAATTACGAGGGACAATTTCGGCTGTATTTTGGCAAACTATAGCTCGTCTTTTTGGATCTGATTTAAAATCGCAGTATGATCCACAAGGTGATGATTTTCTGGTTGAGCGTGTTGTACGACTTATTGAAACAGGACAAATAAAGTTAGATCATAAAGTAATGGAAAGACTAAAAATGTCATACTGATACTTTTCAATATGACATTTTATGTTTTTATATTTAAAATTACCTTAGCTTAAATCCAAAATAGCTTTTACAATATTATTTGCACCATCGCCAATTTGATTAATATTTGCATCTAGCATATAACAAGGTGTAGTAACAATTTTGTACTTCTCATCAATTATAACTTCTCCATGTGTGGAGTCCTTATGCTTTGCACCCATACTTTTTATTGCATCTGCTGTGTTTTTATCCTGACCAATGGTAAGTTCAACATTGCCTAATATTTTTGCTAACAGAACCGGTGCTATGCAAAGCGCACCTACAGGTTTTTTCTGTTCAATCATACTTCTGATTGCTTTTTCAACATCCAGGTTAACGGTACAATCTACTCCATCAAAAGCAAAAGAACAAAGGTTTTTAGCCACACCAAAACCTCCTGGAAAAATTAAAGCATCAAAATCAGAAGCTTTAAACTTTGCTAAATCGGTTATTTTACCCCGGGCAATTCGAGCAGCTTCAATCATAACATTTCTTTTTTCCGGCATTTCTTCCCCTGTAATATGATTTATTACATGATGCTGGTCGATATTTGGAGCAAAAATTTCATAAGTGGCTCCATTTTTTTCGATTGAATATAACGTAAGTGTTGCTTCGTGGATTTCTGCTCCATCAAAGACTCCACTTCCTGCTAAAACAACGGCAATTTTTTTCATGATATGGTTATTCGTTAATTTTTTTTTCAATCCTCAATCAAAATCTTTAGCCAGTCAATTAGATCACACAAATTATTTTCAACTATTGCCCAAATAATCTCATAATCAATTCCGAAGTAGTCATGAACAATTCGATTTCTAAATCCACGTATTCTTTTCCATTCAATTTCAGGATTTTTCGTTCTAAAATCAGGGTTGATTTTGTTGGCAGCTTCACCTATAATTTCAAAATTTCTAACTACAGCATCCACTGTTTTATCATCTTCCAAGAACGAATTAAAATCCAGACCATTTGTGTAGCGTCTGATTTTTAATGCTGAGTCCAGCATATCTTCAAGAAGTAATATATGATCTCTTTTAGACATAAATTAAATCTGATAGTATTGCTTGATAATATTTATCCTTAATTCCTTTTCTTGAAATCAAGTCAACCTTGAACCCAATCAAACTTTCAATTTCTTCTGCAAGATCAATGAAACGTATACCAATCTTTCCGTTGAATTCAACCATTAAATCCAAGTCGCTTTCATCTTTCTGTTCTTTTCTGGCATATGAACCAAAAATTGCCATCGATTTAATTGGATACTCAGCAAATAGATGCTGTTTATGCTTGCTTAAAATAAATTTTATTTCTTGAAGAGATTTCATAATTCAAAGTTATAAATTTTATCCCAAAATTTTTATTGATTTCAGTTTGAATTTGGTGTCATGTCACCATTGATGCCAAACTAATTAGTATAGTAATGTTCAGAAAAATTATATCATACATTAATAAAACACTATTGATTTATTGTAAATATAGTTTTAATTTACATTTATTTCAAGTCAGGAATACAATGAAAAGAACATTTTTAGCTATAAAAACTCCAATATCAAGGCAAACGGCTGAGTTTATTCAAAATATTAAATTTGCTCTAAAAGATGAAAGAATAAAGTGGGTAGAAGATTGGAATATACATATTACTTTATTTTTTATTGGCGATATCGATGAAAACATTATTGATGAAATTAGTAATAAATTAAGAAATAGTCTTGGAGAAATTAAATCGTTTAATCTGATTTGTAAAGGAGTAGGTGTGTTTAAAAATATTTATAATCCTAAAGTTTTATGGTTTGGAATCAGACAATCAGAAAATCTTACGAATCTTAAATTAGCAATTGATAAAGTCATAAGTTCGTTTGGATTTACGATTGAAGAAAGAGATTTTAAGCCTCACCTGACCATTGGCAGGATGAAATTTATTAAGAACAAGGATAAAATCAAAAATGTACTTGAAAAATATAAGGAAGTTGAGATTCAAAATTTTAGTATTAATGAAGTAATATTTTATGAAAGCAAGCTTACACCTAAAGGACCTGTATATGAAGTTTTAAAAAGTTTTCCATTAATTACCTGATTAGTGTTATTGCATGTCATAATTTTAGTTGATTTTAATATCGAACACCGATTACTCACATATTTTATATTTCCAAAGGTGTTCGTGAGAACGCTTCGCTTAGTTAACGATTTTTGATTTAAGATGGTTGCTCTTAAATTATTTCGGAAGGATTTCATAATTCCTTGTTCGATATTCATTATTTGACTATCCCTAAATAGAGTTGACCGATTAATATTTATTTTAGATTACAGCTTGCCACCTGCCTGACGGCAGCCAGGGCAGGCAAGTATTTACAGCCTTGTACTATGGTAAGAATAACTCAGGCTAAATATGTCTTCCTTTCAGTATTATTAAAATGGTGTAAATCATTATTTTAAAATCAACGTATACCGACATGTTTTCAATATAAAGAATATCATACTTAAGACGGTTTATCATTTGTTCAACATTTTCAGCATATCCATATTTAACCTGACCCCAGGAAGTGATACCCGGCTTAACCTTCTGTAAATGTAAGTAATGAGGAGCCTTTTCTATGATTTGATCAATGTAATATTTTCTTTCGGGTCTCGGTCCAACCAATGACATATCACCTTTTAGAACATTATAAAAATTTGGTAATTCATCAAGTTTGGCTTTTCGCATAAACTTACCAAAAGGAGTAATTCTTTGATCACTTTTTGAAGATAGAGCAGGACCATTTTTTTCGGCATCGGTATACATTGACCTGAATTTGTACAATGTAAAAGGTTTTCCAAATTGTCCTATTCGTTCATGACTGTAAAATACAGGCCCTTTTGATGTCAGTTTTATACCTATTGCAAGAAATATAAATATAGGAGAGAAAACGATTAGTGAAAAAAGAGAAAAGCTAATATCGATTAATTGTTTAGTTTGTTGTTGCCATGTGGGTATTAGGCTATGCGAAATTTGAATAAGCGGAGTACTGTAAATATGTGCCATTTTTACTTTACCAGTCAATATATCGTACATACTTGCAATGACTTTAATTTCAACATTTTTATCATCTAAATAATTAATTATTTTCTCAATTTCTTTGTGTTCTGTATATTCTAAAGCAATAATAACTTCTTCTATCTTAAACTTGTCGATAATTTTCCTAATATCTTTTAAATTGCCTAGTTTATTTAAATGTTTTTCTAATAAGTGTTTTTCTTTTTCAACAATACTTATAAATCCAACAAATTTATTTCCAACTGATCGTGGCTGACTTTCAATTTTACGGTAGATCTCTACTGCCTTTCTATTCCCTCCAAGTATGATAGTATTAAACCCGATTTTACGACTATGAACCTTATAATTTGTTATAGAAGTAATTATTAATCTGGGAATATACGTGAGTACAAATTGTATTATTACCAGCGATGAAAATAACTTATAATAATGCTTGTAATTAAGTACTTGATCATCAAGCAAAGAGGTGAAAAATATAATTATTGATCCCAATAAAATTGTAAAAAATGTTTGGGCAAGTTCTTTTAATCTTGATTTCCTGTAAATATCTTTATAATACCCACTTAAATAATATATGCAAATCCAAAAGAGAGGAATAATAAGTATGCCCAGATAATATTTGTGTGTAAGCTCAATAGGTATCTCATATCCTAATTTTAAAGGTTCTATATATGTTTTCCTGTAAATGTAAAATAAAGTCCAACTAATAATTGCCGTTAGAAAATCGAAAAAAAGATATTTAAAAGTGTGTAAACGTTTATTCATCCAATGTATTGTTGGCTAACAAAAAGAGTAATATTTAAAACGTAAAAGAAATAAATTTGTTGTAAAGGTAACCTAAATAAAAAAGTAATTTATTCACTATCCACTGATAATATGTTGTAGCTTAAACTGGTAGTGATGATTGAATTAATCGTTCTTTAATATTGTGAGTCAACTCAATAATTTTAAGTACGGTTGGCGATTCTGATATATTTTGAATATCCAGGTTTTGGCATGTATTAATAAAATTTGCTATTTCAATACTAAATGCCGTTTCATTAGGTATGTTAAACTCTTGCCTGCTTATTTGTCCTTCAACAAATTTATGTTCTGTTGCAAAATGTTTTCCAAAATTAATATGAACCATCTTGTCTTTTTCATGAAAAGTTACTAAGCTTTCATCCTCGTTGGCTATATTATTAAATTTCATATTTACGACTGCTCCATTATCATAATCTAACCGAACATTTACTAAACTAAAATGATTGTTGTCGATAGGTAAAGCTAATGATGAAAACTTTTTTACTCCGGAATGAATACTTTGATTTGCAAAATAAAGATTGTTTAAAATTTCAGAGAAATAATCATCATACCTGAGAAATTTTGAAAAGTTATTGTTTATTTCAATAAACTTTGGTTCTGACAAATAATCTTTTACCTCGATATATTCAGGGGAGAAAGATTTTGTGAGTTTTAACTGGACTTTTGTTCTTGCTTCGAAAGCAACTTTATATAGATGTTTTACTTCATCTATGGTAAGCATTGATACATCTTCGATAAATAGATGACAAGACTTTTTAAGGGCATTTATCGCAAAATCTAAATTTGGTTTTAATGAGTTAGCAAAATAAACAGCATCAACCTTTTCAAATAATTCATTTGTCGATTGAAAAAGCTTAATATTATAATTTGCACTAATTGGCATAATTTCTTCAGAATGCGAGAAAATTCCATATAGGTTTTTGTGTAATGTCTCGTATATTAATTTGAAATGCTTCTCTTGATTTAAAGTATTGATTCCAATCAGTCCTATTTTCATAATATATTTATTGTTTGTACAAACTTAATTCTTTTAAAAAATTACAATACAATTCATACAGCCTATTTATTAACCAAATTATGTTGATAACCTAAAAAAAACAGTTTACAGTAGGCAGGTGGCAGAATGCAGCGGTAGTGAGCAGTAGCAGTTTGGGTTTACTTATTTATTAATTGACAATTTGGAACTTGAAATTCAGAACTCTAAATTCTAAGCTATTATTATTTTGTCATCTTTGATAATTGTGAATTGTTCTGTTATATTTGCGAAAGCTATTTTTTACTTACAAATCTCGTAAATGACTGATTCATACCGACACAAGGGATTGCGAAAAAAACTTATTGATACAATCTCGGAAAAGGGTATAAAAGATAAAAGAATACTTGAAGCAATAGGGAAAGTTCCTCGTCATAATTTTATGGACAGTGGATTTATTGAGTTTGCTTATCGAGATCAGGCTTTCCCTATTGGAGCAGGACAAACAATTTCGCAACCTTATACTGTTGCTTTTCAAACACAGCTATTAAAAATAAAAAAAGGAGATAAAATACTTGAAATAGGCACCGGCTCCGGATATCAGACATGTATATTATTAGAAATGGGTGCAAAGGTCTGGACAATAGAAAGACAAAAATCTCTATA
>JAUWQL010000187.1 GCA_030611105.1 Bacteroidales bacterium | reverse complement strand
TCGATACTTGCAATATCTTCAATATATAGAGCAGGATAATTAGAATCTGATGATTTAATAATATTATTTAATATCTGTATTTCACTTGAAGGAGATCTTACCCACATTGTATAATAATTACCAATAATTGTATTATTAAATATCTCTACATAATTACTACTACGAACAACCAGATACCCTTTTACAAAATTATTATATACCTGAACAGGGTAATTATCAGAAGCCGATCCTAAATAATATAAATCAATACGACCTTGTACAATATTATTACGCACTATAACAGGAGTGTTTCCAGAAATATAAGATATACTAATATTTCCGTCAATAGTATTGCTTTCTATTAAACCATTATTTAACTGAGTAATGTAAAAACAATCTGACTCTCCATTAATAAAAGTGTTATTACAAAGGATTAAAGAATCGGCAGAACTATACCTCATAGCATATTTCCATTTATCAAATTTATTATCTTTGAACACAACAAATTTATCCATTGACCCTAAATCTCCTCTAACCATAGATTTATCAGTATATGTTACAGTTGTTCCTGTTTTACCAATAAAATGATTCCCAATAAAATATACCTGTTCTATGTTGTTATTAATAGTTATTACAGTTCCAAAATCACTTGCTCCTTCGGAGGCAATAGTTAAATTTTGAAAAGTAATGTAATCAACACCATCGAAGTTGATTGTGAAATTATCACCAGATCCTGCAGGTTCGTAATAAATTTTCACATCAGCAGTATCTCCCGAAGCAGATTGAAATACAATAGTATCAGTTTCCGATGCTCCGGTAATTTCAGGAATTGAAATTTGCTCGTTATAATCTCCGTTCGAAACATTAAAAACAACAGAACCGCTAATACCATTAGTAGTTAATGCTGTTACTGCATCGGTGAAAGAAGTGTAGTGTTCAGTGCCATTAGTTCCAATAGTGTAGGTTCCATTTAATTGTCCGAATAAGTTTCCCGACAATAAAAAAGTACTGCATAAGAAAAACAAAAAAGATTTTCTTAATCTCAAAAATTTGTAAATTTTTTTCATAATGATAGATTTTTAGTTAGTAACTGTTTAGCATTTTACAATATCAAATAATGCACAATACAAGTTTAAAGTATCTAAGTATGCGATGTAAGCGGAAAGTTCCTGTTTTACACAGGCATTTTACCTGTTTTTGAAGTAAGCTTTGTGGAAGATTTTTATTTAAAATAACGTGTATAAATGTGTAGGGCTAAAGCCCTGTTCTAATAAGGTTTGTATAACCCCAGGCTTAAGCCTGGGGTTAGTGATGTACTGTTTAATGGACTTTAGTCCAAAATATTATGCAGTTTTCAACGCGAAATTAAACTATAGCCTTCCTGAATTGTAAGTGAAATACGATCAGTGAATTAATTTATTCTGTATGTCATCGGAATACAAAATCAATTCTTCAAATTTTGATTACTTCGTTTTTAATCGCAAATTTTAAAAGTTCAACTATATTTTTTGATCCTGTTTTTATAATCAGGTTGTTTTTGTGGCCATCGACAGTGCGTTTACTAATAAAAAGCTTGTCGGCTATTTCCTGATTAGTTAAACCCTGCGAAACAAGTTGCAATACTTCCATTTCTCTTTTTGTAATCTGCAAGTCATCTTCTTTTATACTCTCGCTGAAATATTTTTTAGTAAAAAGTACAAGCAGCTCTTCTGAATAATAATTTCCTCCATTACAAACTACTTCAATGGCATGTGTAAGTATTTTTCGGGTTACGTTCTTTAATAAAAAACCACTTGCTCCTGCCCTAATCATTTCCTGTAAATATTCTTCATCTCCAAACATTGATAAAGCAATAATTTTAATACCTGGTTTAATTTCAAGTGCTCTTTGTGTTGCCTCGACACCATCCATTACAGGCATTTTAATATCCATTAATACAATATCTGTATCGGTATGTTTTAAGGCTGCAATAAATTCGCTTCCATTTGAAGCCTCTCCCACAATCTGAAAATTTTCAACTTTATTTAAAATTGTTCTTAAACCATTTCTGAATATTACGTGGTCATCAACTATAAAAACTTTCAATTTATCAGACATTTCTGTTAGTTTAATTCATATAAATTTTTTATCCCAATCTTTATTTCGGCTTTGAAACCCTGATTTTCTGAGGATTCAAACCTAACTTTCCCTTTAAGAGAACTAACCCTTGAAATAACATTTCTTAAACCAATTCCATTTCCTTCTCTTAAAACTTTTTCAAGGTTAAATCCAGTACCATTATCAGAATATTCAACATTTAGTACTTTACTCACATTTTTGAATTCTATTCTGATTTGATCCGCACCACTGTGTTTAATTGTGTTATTTATAAGTTCGGTAATTATACGGTAAATCATAAGCTGCTGCCATAATCCATATTCATCTGTATTTATTTGTTTGAAAATAATTTCAGGCTTACTATTTATACAAACCCTGTTTGCAAAAACCTGTAAAGATTTATTTAATCCATCATTTTCAATATTTTGCGGCATTAAATTATGCGATAAATTCCGTGCTGAACAAATTGCTTCGTCAATAATCTTATCAGATTCATCCAGCAATTCTTTATCAGATGAATTGTTATTTACAACTTCAATTTCGTTAATATACATTTTAACGGTTGATAATAAAGGCCCAATGCCATCATGAAGTTCTTCGGCTATTCTTTTTCGTTCTTTATCTTCGGTTTCCATTGTATTTTTCAGAAGAATTTTTTCTTCTTTCTTCTTTTGTCTTGAGCGATATAATGCGAATATAAAAACAAATGAAATTAGTGAACCTAATAAACTAACACTCCAAATTATTCTATTTTCCTTATTTTTTAGTTCCTGAATATTTTTTTCTTGTTGCAATTTGGAAATCTCCTGCTCCTTTTTTACTGTTTCGTATTTTGTTTGCATTTCTGCAATCTGACGACTGCTTTCCTGATTATAAATAGTGTCTTTGTATTGAGTATAGGTTTTGAAATTAATTAGTGATTTTTTATTATCTCCCTGTACAGAATCAATTTTTGATAATAGTAAAAATGATTTTTGAAGAATATCAAGAATATTTAAAGATCTGCTTAACTTAATACTTTCTTCCAGATTATGTTGTGCTTTAGTCCATTCTCCTGTTAAAAAAAACAAATTTGCCATATCATATTTAACATAAGCTAAACCTTCATTATCGCCAATAGATTCCTGAATTTGGATAGTTTTGTTATACATGCGCAAAGCTTTTTCCCATTGTTTCATGAAAGTATATAACTCTCCAAGGTGATTATAAACATAAGCAATAGCATCCTGATCTTGCATCTCCATGTATAATTCAAGACTATTATTAAGATGTGATTCTGACTCGGAAAAATTACCCATAGTTTTATTTATTATTCCAATATTTGATAAGGAATTGGCAATCCCGTATATATCATCAGATTCCCTTTGTAATATCAGGGCTTTATTATAATATCCCAAAGCTTTTGTATTCTGATGTAGCTCAGCATAAACTTGTCCTATATTAGTAAAAGCCCCTGCTATTTTTATTTTATCATTAATGGATTCAAATTGTTCAAGAGCCTTCAGATAATATTTCAGAGCCTTATCAAGATCATTCTGAACATAATATATTATTCCTATATTAAGCAATACACCACCAACTTCCCTGATATCTCCTAATTTTTCCTGAATGGTTATTGCTTCATTGTAACAATCAATGGCTTTTGAAAATTCTCCCATTCGTTTATATAATACGCCCCTATTATTTATGGTAATTGCAGCACCACTCAAATCATCGCTTTGTTTAAACTTTTCTATTGCTGCATCATAATAATAAAGTACACTGTCGTAATTTGCTTTATAAAAATGTGTTACTCCAATATACGATAATGCTTTTGCTTCTCCATTGATGTAATCAATTTGCCGTGCTAAATCAAGTGCTTTTTTACTGTATTTATATATTGAATCTGTTGAATAACGCCAGTTTACTTTTGCTATTGCAAGATATATATCTGTTTTTTGTTGATCATTCGCAGAATTAAGTTTTTGAAAAAGACTATCGGCAACAGGTTGTGCTATTAAAATAGTAGAAATACAACAAATATAAAACAGAGTAAGAATGAATTTCATTTTTTCTTTCTAAAGTACAAAAACCAGACATAAAATCCAACTCTCTCAATAACAATGAAAAACAACGGGATCATTTTTAAATAAAAAAAAGTACTAACACAATTTTTATCTTATTAATTTTAGAACTATTTATATTAAATAATTTAATTTCGAATTTTATTATTTATTACCAAACGCAAAATTATGTTTACAAAAGCAATTGTTAGAAAACCCGCACACACATTTGTCAATGGTATAACAACATCAAACTTAGGGAAACCGGATTATAACTTAGCACTAAAACAACACGATGCTTATTGCGAAGCACTTATAAAATGTGGATTAGAATTAATTATTCTTGATGCTGATCCAAATTCCCCTGACTCATGTTTTGTTGAAGATACCGCCGTGGTTACAAAAAAATTTGGAATTATAACCCGCCCGGGAGATAAAAGACGATTGGGCGAAGAACTTGCCATTAAGAAAGTTTTAGAACCATTACTAAAACTTCACTTTATTGAAGAGCCAGGCACTCTTGATGGTGGTGATATTATGCAAGCAAATAATAAGTTTTACATTGGCTTATCTGATCGTACTAATTTGCAGGGTTCAAATCAATTAAGCACTATCTTGAAAAAATTCGATTATGAAGTTTCTGCAATTCCTATTTGTAATATGTTACATTTTAAAACAGGAATAAACTATTTAGGTGACCATAATATTCTTATTCAAAAGCCATTTTATTATTTACCCGACTTTGAAAATTACAATAAAATCGTAGTTGAAAAAAATGAAGCTTATGCAGCAAATTCATTACGAGTTAATGATTACGTTATTGTTCCTAAAGGATTTCCTGAAACAAAATCTAATATCGAAAAATTGGGTTATAAAATTATTGAATTAAAAATGTCGGAATTCCAAAAAATGGATGGTGGATTAAGTTGCTTATCGCTCAGATTTTAATTCCTAACGATTCAACTCATCAATTCTATCAACTAAAATAAATCTGGAAAAATCGGAGGTTTTATACAAAGAAAAACTTTCCGATTTTCTTTTTTCAATCTTATCGACAAAATAAAATTCTTCATCAATAATTTTAGCATCAAAGAACTTGCCCCTGAACTCATATTTTGGAAATAGACTGTTCCCAAGCAATTCATAAATATTTTGCTTTGTAATAACCAAAACTTTCCCTTTATAGTCTAAAAATTGATTTGGGTATTCTTCAGTCGATATTTGATTTCCTTTATAATTTATGTTTTTACTTTCCGAATTGTAATAAATTAATTCTTCGTTACCAACAAATGAATAAACGAAAGAACCCTTTAGTGTATCAACATGATAATTATTCAAATTTACATGTATGATATTTTCAGTGTTATAAAAAACCAGATTATTACCTTTTTCCGAAATTTTCAGATTTATTATTCGATCTGACAAAATGCTTGCTAAAAGTTTTCCTTCGGAATTGTAATGTTTTATGTAATCTTTTTCTTTATCTACAATCTCCAAGCTGGTAATAAAACCATTTGGGATATCGTAATAGGTGTTTCCTTCAAATACAAAAGAGTCTTTAATAACCTTGAAAATACCATTAGTTTTTTCAATCTCATGATCGGGCATCTGTGGTATTTTATCAATTTTTATTTTACCAATCCTATTTAATTTTTGAGAAATACCCGATAAGGATATTAATATTAAAAACAAGCTGAACATTAAACTTTTCATAGTTGGAAATTATAGAATTTCGAGCAATTATAACAAAATATGTTTAATCTGTAAAAATTACTTTTTTTTGAAACTTAAAAATTTAAAGCGTAGCAAACCAATATTTTGAAAGAAGAACTGGAATGACGTTTTTAATACACCAAAACCATATTGTATACTATTTCGGAGGTTAATTGATGATGAATCATCAGCATATTTTGTAGGGCATGTTATCTCTGCTATTTCAAATCCCGCATAATGAATTTGTGCCAAAACCTGGTTATCGAAAACAAAGTCATTGGAGTTTTCTGAATAATTTATACTTTCTAATACTTCCCTGCCATAAGCCCTGAATCCGGTATGATACTCAGATAGTTTTGCTCCCATTAAAACATTCTGAATAAATGTTAAAATCCTGTTAAATACATACTTATAAATAGGCATTCCTCCTTTAATTGCTCCTTTTCCTAAAATTCTTGACCCCAGAACAACCGGATAAATATCATTTGCAATAAGTGAAACCATTGATGGTATTAA
>JAUWQL010000097.1 GCA_030611105.1 Bacteroidales bacterium | reverse complement strand
TATGGTCACATCATCAAAATGTGTGCATCCATTATTATCAATAGTCCAGCGTAATACATATGTGCCATATGCATCTGCCGTAGCTGTTGTATTATTAACATTAATATCACCAAAGGTAATCGTTCCAGGACCACTCAGTTGGCTCCAAGTTCCGGTACCAACTGTTGGGTTATTAGCAGATAATGTTGCAATTAAAGTATTACATAAATATTGATCAGGACCTGCATTTGCGACAGGTATTTCATAAAAATTAACAGTTACATTATCACTATCTGTGCAGCCATCATTATCAAGTGTCCATGTAAATACATATGTACCATAAGCATCAACTGTAGCAGTTGCATCCGGAGCATTTTCATTTGAAAAACTTACATTTCCCGGACCTGAAAATTTTGTCCACGTTCCAGTATATATACTTGGTGTAGCACTCAAGTCAAAAGACAGTCCACATGCGTCCCCTCCTGCGCCTGCATTAGCCACAGGGACAACATTATCTATTATCGTCACATCATCTCCTTGCTTAACACAATCACTTGCATCAATAGCATAAGTTCCATAAATATCAGCTTGTAAGCCTGTAAAAGAACCATCTTCATCCCAAGGTGGACCGGCAGGTATAAACTGTGAATCACTTTGCCTTATAAGATAATAATCAATATCTCCGGTTCCTCCTGATGCTGTTATATCAATTGTTCCTACATCCGATCCCGCACATGAATTTGTTGAAGTAATACTGCTAATATGAATTGAATCAGGTATGTATCCAAAGGCATGCTGAAATTGATGTGTAAATATAATTTGTGCTGATACCGGGCCACAATTATTTTGATCGTTAATAACTACCTGATAGATTCCTTGTCCAATATTACTTAATGATTTTCGGGTGCTATCTGTAATATCAACAAAGCCTGAACCTAAATCAATTTGCCACTGATAAGAATATGGTTCTGTACCTCCTGAAGGATTAGCTGTTAATTCGGCATCACTACCATCAAAACATGTTAGATCTTTAGTTACAGTTATACTACCCGGTAAGAATACATCTGGTTCGTAAACAGTTACTATTTCTCCTTTTGGGGTTCCATCACCATCTGTTATATCAACAAAATAATCTCCAGCAGGTACGGTAGTAGTAAATGTATAAACTGTACCAAAAATTGGAGCAGATGTTTCAATATCAGTTAAACCAGGCCATGTTCTTAACCGATGAGTAAATGGTTGCGTTCCTCCAGAAGTAATAGTATCTTTTATTATACCATTGCTTAATCCATTGCAGGTTACATCGGTTACTTCAATAGAAATAGTAAAAGCAGATTTTGCACCGGTTTTTAAAGGTTTATTATCTGCTAAATTTCCAGATTTGAATACTTTCTTATTAAAAATTTTCTCAAATAAAATAAGAAACTCATCGCCATTTACTGTAATATTGTCAGATTCTTCAAAATTCCATTTATTAACAGTAATTTCCGAACTTCCCAAATAAAGAGCTCTTTCTTCAGAACCGGAACCAATAAATTCATTGGTTGATATATTATTATCATTCGTTGTAAATGTGCCGGATTTTAAATATATATTTCCTAGTGTTAATAAATTCTTTTCTAATTGATATTCTCCATTTTTTGCATCAATAATTATATCAGAATTAAGTTCTGCATTTGAACTTATAATACTTTCTTTTGATGATCTTAACGAAATATCCCCATAAAATTCATTTTCAATATTTTCACTAATAATTAAAGAACCGTGTACTTCGAGTTCTGCTTTGGTCATTTTTTTAAAAAGGAAAGAACTACTTTTTAAGGTAGCTTTATTGTTTTCGACTTCCCAGCGGAAATCATTACAAATAGCTTTATCTTTAATAATTACTGTTTGATTGTTTGCAGTAAATGAATTATTATCGAAAATAACATTATCATTTTCAGTCGGGATTGAAGCTCCCTGGGTTCCCCCTGCAGTTTCGGCCCAGTGATTCGGGTCATCCCAGGTTCCTGTTCCGTTTACCCAATATCTGTTTTGTGCGAGTCCGTTATTTATTGAAGATATAACAATAATAATAGTCAGGAAATAAAAAATAAAATGTCTCAAATTTTTCGACATGAGCTTAAATTTTTGGCCAATTGTTAATAAAATACATGCAATGTTAATAATTTTTTACGGTAAGGAGGGATTTTTGTTTCAAAAATATTAATAGTATGGCGTTTAGGAGTGTTTTTTATTAACATCATGTGTTTTGATTTTTTTTCGTAATGGCTGGTAATGTTAATAAAATGAATATTGATTAATGATTATTTAATAACGGTTTATTTTTTTGATTCCCTTAAATCCGCAGGTTAACATGAGAGTCATCGGATGACTCTTTTTGTTAATAATATAATGAAATTAAGTAAAAATACTATCTGTCAATAAGTCATCAGATGACTTGCAGATTCAAGGGATTCTTTACATGATAAATTCAAAACATTTTTTTAGCCACGAATGTATTACAAATACATTGTTTTATTCGTGAACGGCTTTTTAGCCCTCAACAAAGTTAATTCGCTGCTGATATTTATTTTTTATCACTAAATAATGCTAACATTTCTCACAAAAAATTGCCATTTCAATATTTATTGTTAATTTCGTTTTTCTTTTAATTTTTGATAAATCAATTTATTATTAACCCAAAAAACTAAATTTTATGAAAAAGAATTTATTAAGCTATTTTTTAATCGCACTGATTTCTCTGTTTATTTTTTCATGTAACGATGATGATGACCCGGGAAATGTTCAACAAGGAGAAGTTGAATTCGGGTTTAGTTTAAAAGATATTACCGGTAATAAATCTTCAAAGGCAGATACTGCTGAACCTGCAGCTTTAATCGTTAGTATTGAAGATGCCGGCGGAACTCTTGTTTACGATATGGAAGAAATTGAACTATACAACATGAATGGTTCTTTTATTAGTAAACCTCTTTCGTTATTAACAGGAAGTTATACCCTGGAAAAATTCCTGGTAATTGATGCCGAAGGCAATGTTATTTATGCATCACCTTTGGAAGGTTCTGATCTTGCTTACCTTGTAAATGATCCTTTACCAATTGAATTTAATGTTAGTAAAGATGAAACCGTTAAGTTGGTTCCTGAAGTTTTAAGTACAGAAAACCTGACACCTGAAGATTTTGGATATACAACATTCAGCTTTGAAGTAGTTGAAACTTTTGATTTTCTTTTAAGCGTTTTTGTTTATGACGAAACTGCCGAAAACTTTGAATTAACGGATGCTATACTAAGTGTTTCTGCTAATGAAAATACCATTTACACGGACAGTGTACAGGCAATAACAAACCAAATTAAGGTTAACGATGGTTTTGATTCTTACATTTTAACAGTTGAAAAGGAAGGTTACACCAGCTACGTGGATACTTTTACAAACGAAGAATTGAAGTTGTATTTTAGCAGTGAAGATAACGGTCCGTTGGTTATTATACTAACAAAAATTGACAACAATTGTCCAACAACAATAACTGACATTGATGGAAATGTATATACAACAACTCAAATTGGGGAGCAATGTTGGATGGCAGAAAATTTAAATGTTGGAACCATGATTGATTCAATATCTTTACCTACAGATAACGGTTATATTGAAAAATGGTGTTATAATGACGATCCGGCAAATTGCGAAACTTATGGTGCTTTGTATAGTTGGAATGAGATGATGCAGTATGATACTCTTATAGCCTCACAAGGAATATGTCCAAATGGTTGGCATATACCTACTATTAATGATTGGGATATATTAATATCTAACTTTAATTCAGATTCTTTTAACTCTCAATATGCAGGTATATTTATGAATGATGATATACCAACTTATGGTGCAAAAGATGATTTAGGATGGTTTTGGTGTTCGGAAACAACAGATATTTTAAATTCACTTCGTGGTAGGACTTTTGATGATGGAAAATCAGCTTATCGTTATACAAATCCAGAATCTATTTTTGCTAGTTGGGGGTTTTCAGTTCGCTGTATAAAAAATTAAGGCAATTTTAGAATAAATAAAAGAAAGCCATCATATTTATTGATGGCTTTTTTGGTTAAACTCAAATGTTGGGCTGTATTTAAAATTGCATGGCGAAACCGGAATAATTTAATAAGAGTCAGAACTCTTGACCCAAAAGTTCATTATCAATTAATTAAAGGCGTTTGTCCTTGAAATGGGATTGTCGCATTTTGAATAACGAATATCGAACAAGGAATAATGAACGCCGAAGTTGTCTCCGAGGGTAATTTAAAAGTAACCATCTTAACCTGAATTATTCAAAAATAATCTATTGCGAAGATTCATGAATAGTCACGGGGTGACTTAATGAAAGTTAGTATGCTTAATTGCCTTTATATCAATTAGTCACCCCGTGACTTTAATTTCTTCAGGTATAATTTTTCCTGCTAAAGTTGTTTTTACAAATTGTACCGGTTTTTTATTTTAACTTAGTCCTTAAGGTTTCAAAAACTTTAAGGATTGGTATATATGATAAAAACAACATTGCCATAACGGGTTCTGTTTTTTTGTATTTTTTATTAATCTTCAACCCACCGTCAGGGTTTTTAACCACTGACGGGGTTTTTGTAATTCCTACTTCAACCCTTATGGTTACTTTTTTTCGGTTTGATGAATGCAATTACATTTTGAGTGTAATTACACCGGAAATATCTAAAGCCGACTTTGAAAATGATGAGACTTTGAAAAGAGCAGTTATAAGAAGTCTTGAAATTATTGGAGAAGCAACAAAAAAACACTCGTAAATTTATTATATTTGTAATAAATGAACAAGATATGAAAAGGGAAATTATTTTAAGCAGGACTATTAACAATATCTCGCTTCTTCCGGATTGGAGATTAAAAGAAGTTTCTGACTATGTTGAATTTCTTTTAAAATCATTTGAAGACAAGAAAACAACTGAAGGAATTATGAAACTTGCTTCAAAATTAAAATCATTTGAATTCCTGAATGAAGAAGAAGATTTGTACGATGAAAATGACCTAATCGAGAAATACTAATGAAAAAAGGAGATATTGTTTTAATTCCATTTCCTTTTACAAATTTGAAAGGCACAAAAAAACGTCCTGCTGTTGTTTTGTATACAGGAGAAATGGACATTATTGTTTCATTTATTACTTCAAAATTAAAATGGTGTGATAAAACCGATGTATTAATAGAACCTGATAGTAAAAACGGACTAAAGAAACCATCAATAATCAGAACTGAAAAATTAGCAACTTTAGATACTAATTTAGTTATCGGAAAACTTGGAACACTAAACAAGAATCTGATTAAAGAACTTGATTTAAAGTTAAAAGAAATATTCAGGTTAAAATAAAATGTCTTCTTTAACTTTCACATAAATTACACACTCAAAATGCGACCATAAATAATACACGCAGCCCAACAATAAATTTAATATGATTAATAACTACAAAAAACGATTCCCTGTCATAATACTTGCTATTGCCATTATATTTCAAAATTGCACAAAAACAGGAAATAAAGCAGAACCAATCCAAGCAAAAAAAGAAAATTATGCTCTTGATATTAAAATTAAAGGTGCAATAAATAAATCCTATTATTTATATCGATATTTTGGCGATAAGACTTACATAGTTGACACTATATTAACAGATAAAACCGGTAGTTTTAAAACAGTTCTAAATTCAAATTATAAACCCGGCTTGTACAAACTGGAATTAGGTAGTAAAAATTATTTTCATTTTATTATTAACAATGAAGATATCACGCTTAAAACCTTTGTTGTTAATACAATGGATAGTATGCGAATAATACAATCTGATGAAAATAGAATTTTATACGAGTATTATAAACAACAAAAAACATTAAATCGAAAAATGAATTTGCTTGGACCCGTTGTTCAGAATTACCCAAAATCAAGTGAATTTTATGAAACAGCCATAAACGAGTTTAATCAAATTCAGGAAAAATATAAAAATGATTTAGAAGTCTTAATTAACTCAAGCCCTAATTCTTTTGCAGCAAAGTATATAAAATTTATAGGATTCAATCAAATAAATCCGTTGCTTTCCGAAAAAGAACAAAAGCAATATTTTATTGATCATTATTTTGATAATACTAATTTTTGTGATTCTATAATCTTAAATAGCAATGCCATTCCACAAAAAATCATCTCCTATCTGTCCTTATTTGGTAATCAGAAACAATCACAAAATCAATTAGAAGAATCATACAAATTGGCTGTAGATAAAATCCTTGATCAGGCTTTATGTAATGACCAGGTTTTTGAGTATACATTAAATTACTTAATTGATGGATTTGAACAATTAAAATATGAAGAAGTTTTAGTTCATTTAAGTCAAAATTATATTCCGCTTATTTCTTGTGTTAATGAAAATTTTAAAAATAATTTAGAAGATAAAATTAGCAAATATGAAAAGGTAAGTGTTGGCAAAACAGCTCCTGACTTTGAAATAAGAACAATAGAAAACAAACTTATTAGTCTTTATAATATTGATTCGGATTATACTTTAATTATTTTTTGGGCTAGCTGGTGCCCACATTGTACAAAAATTTTATCTGAAATTCAAAAAATATATAATACTGAAACCAGGGATAAATTAGAAATAATCGCTATTTCACTTGATACAAATAAAGAAGACTGGATAAACTTTTTAAATAATAAAAATTACACCTGGATAAACTGTTCCGAATTAAAGGGTTGGGAAAGCAAAGTAGCAATTGATTATAATATTTATGCTACACCAACCATGATTTTACTTAATCAGAACAACGAAATAATTGCAAAACCAAGAACTGTAAACGAACTAAAAGAATTTATATAAACACAATGGTATTTGCTCCAAGACTTTTCTAAAGTTTAAATTTGGGAAAAATTAGTTGATTTTTTTATAGTTGATCCAATTCCTGTATTACAAATCGTTTGGTAATATATCTTACCGGATACCAGGCTGCAAAATATCCTATGGAAACAACCGTTAGAAAAATTATTAAAAAATCAATCCAAATAATCTTAATAGGGTAAGCATCTACAATAAAAGATCCTGAACCTTTTAATCGAACAAATTCAAATTTAATTTGAAGCCAACATATCAGAAATCCAATTATTAAACCTAAAAAGGCTCCAATAATTGTAATTAGCCAGCCTTCGGTTAAAAAAATGTTTTGTATTGTTTTTAAATTAGCTCCCAAGCTTCTAAATGTTGATATATCTTCTTTTTTATCGATAATTAGCATAGTAAGCGAACCAATAATATTAAACGACGCCACAATAAGTATAAAGGTTAAAATCATGAAAATATAGAACTTTTCGGATTTCATAATTTTATAAAAAGCTTCGTGTAATTGATAACGGTTTTTAACCAGATAATCAGAACCTAAAATCTCCTGAATTTCTTTTTGAACTTTCTCTACATTAAATCCTTTATTTAATTTTAATTCCAGCGAACTAACCTGGTTTTTGTAATCGAATAATTCCCGTGCATAATCCAGAGGCACTAAAATATATTTTGTATCAAACTCCTGTTGAATGCCAAAGACTGCCGATGGAAAAATGTAACTTCTATTGAAAGCTTTTTCAGGATTCATATTAATTTTCGCATTACGCTTAGGTACAAAAATTACAATAGGATCAATATAATTTAAATTAAGTGACAGATAATAAGCCACACCCTGTCCGACTATAGCATATGGCTGATTATTGTGTTTTAAAATAAAATCACCTACGGTTAACATCGTATCAACACCGGATATGTTCGCAAAATTGTTGCTCACCCCTTTTACTGTAGCTATATATTGTTGATCGCCGTATTTTAACAAAGCATTTTCTTCAAGTATTTCAGCAATGTCAAAAACAGCTTCGTGGTTTCTGACTTTCTCCAGATTTGAGTCATCAAGTGAAAAAACTTTCCCGGTTGCCGGCATTATTTTCAAATCGGGATCAAAAGAATCGTTCATCGATTTGATTAAATTATCGAGACCATTAAATGCCGACAATACTATAATTAATGCCGCCGTTCCAACAGCTACACCAATTATTGAAATCATTGAAATAATATTAATTGCATTCTTTGATTTCTTTGCAATCAAATATCGTTTCGATATGTAAAAAGAAAAATTCAAATCTATTATTTTATAAATTAACTACGTTGAGCTCGCAAACTAGATTTATTTATATGCTTTTACAATTAATCCTGTTCCTGTTTTATGTTTCATATTCACATCGAAATAATTTAATATAAACGAAATAGGATAAACAATAATATAATACACCGGTAAAATAATAAAAAATAACTTACTGGTATTCAATAATAATATTGGATATTTCATTGATAATTTCCATGATATTTCCCCAGGCGCTCCGTAAGCATATCTTGCTTCAACTTTGTTGAATCCGGCATCTTTAAGCTTATCCTCAATTTCATTAATATTATATCCATCGCGAACATGCTCGTCGATAAATGAATGATCATCCTCATCGTGAACATCAGAACCACCCTGATCCGAAGGAGTAGAAATCAGAACCATTCCTCCTTTTTTGAGTGATTGCTGAAAATTTTTAAATACAACAACATCTTCCAGGATGTGTTCCATTACATCAACACTTAAAATCAAATCGTATTCCTGATTTTTAGAAAATTTCGTAAGATCGGCAAATTCAAATTTCACTTTTTCAGATTTCCCTATCTTAGTAAAAAAATTGTTACAATCTTCTATTTGCTCGGGTTTCACATCAACTCCTAAAATTTTCCAGTTTTTATATTGTTTTGAAAGATAATATGAATATTGTCCGAATCCAGAACCTGCATCCAATATGCTAGCTCCCTCTTTATAATTCTTTTTCCAAATCCTTATCGCTTTTTTAATATGCCATGCACGAAGCAATAACAAATCTAACAGCCAATAAAACAATTTTCGCAAAAATGGTTTTTTATTAAAAACTTTACCAAGGCTTCGTTTAATTGGATCGTATTTCATATTATTTACGCTATTAGCTGTTAGCCATTGGCTTTTAGCAAATGACTATTATCAACAAATGATTTTATTTTAATAAATTATCAATGTTTTCAATATAATCGAGAGAATCGTCAACAAAAAATTTTAGTCCGGGAACTTTTCTAAGCTGATGGCGTATTCTTTTTCCTAAATCGAACCTGATTTGCCCTTCTACACTGTTTATATATTCAATAAATTCTTTTTTATCTTTAACTGGAAATAAACTCAAATAAACCCTGGCGCTAGATAAATCAGGAGAAATCCTTACGGTTGTTACAGTAATCATTTTCCCTTTAAACAAAGTATTTGTACCTTTCTGAAAAATATCACCTAAATCTTTTTGAAGCAATCTTTCTATTTTACTTTGACGTGTCGAACTCATAGCTATACCTTTATTAATATTATAAGTTTTCAAAATTAGTGAAGATTATTTAATTATTCTGCATGAATATTTAGATTTCAAACATTACATACAATATCTTTTATAAATTATTAACTTTGCAGACTGCATTAAATAACTTTATAGTGATGGAGAAAAATTTACACATTTACAATACTTTATCAAGAAAGAAAGAGGTTTTTGAACCAATAAATCCTCCTTTTGTGGGTATGTATGTTTGCGGTCCAACTGTATATGGTGATGCTCATTTGGGCCATGCTCGTCCGGCAATTACTTTCGATTTATTATATAGATATTTACAACATTTAGAATATAAAGTTCGCTATGTAAGAAATATTACAGATGTTGGACATTTAGAAAATGATGCTGACGAGGGTGAAGATAAAATTGCAAAAAAGGCCAGACTTGAACAATTAGAACCGATGGAAATAGTTGAGTATTTTACTCATCGATACCATAAAAACATGGAAGCACTTAATGTTCTTCGTCCGAATATTGAGCCTAAAGCCTCAGGGCACATTATTGAGCAACAGGAAATGGTTCGTAAAATTTTGAAAAAAGGATTCGCTTATGAAATTAACGGATCTGTTTATTTTGATGTAGAAAAGTATAATCAAACAAATGATTACGGAAAATTATCAGGCAGAAAATTAGAAGATCTTCTAGCAAATACCCGCCAGTTAGAAGGTCAGGACGAAAAGAAAAATCCTTTCGATTTTGCTATCTGGAAAAAGGCAGCTCCCGAACATATTATGCGCTGGCCTAGTTATGATAGAAGAAAAAAAGATGGTTTTCCTGGCTGGCATTTAGAATGTTCTGTAATGAGCACTAAATATTTGGGTGAACAATTCGATATTCATGGAGGTGGGCTTGATTTACTTTTTCCTCATCATGAATGTGAAATTGCCCAATCGAAAGCAGCCAACGGAAAAGAATCGGTTAAATACTGGATGCATAATAATATGATTACCATCGGTGGCCAAAAAATGGGTAAATCATTGAACAATTTTATTATACTTGATGACTTTTTTACGGGTAATCATAAGTTTCTTGAAAAAGCTTACAGCCCAATGACTGTTCGTTTCTTTATTCTTCAAGCACATTACCGAAGTACTGTTGATTTTTCTAATGAAGCCTTACAAGCTGCTGAAAAAGGTTTTAACAAATTAATGAAAGCAGGCGAGACATTAAATAAACTTAAACCAGATTCTAAATCTTCAGTAAATATTGAAAAAATAAAAAGTAATTGCTACAATGCAATGAACGATGATTTAAACAGCCCGGTTTTAATTTCACATTTATTTGAAGCTGTTCGAATTATTAATCTTATTAATGATAGAAAAGAATCAATTAATCAAAATGACTTAGAAAATTTAAAATCATTATATAAAACATTTGTTTTTGATGTACTAGGATTACGAGAAGATAAATCGAGCGGTTCAAAAGAAACTGAACTAACCGGAGAACTAATAGACATGATTTTGAATCTTCGATTAGAAGCCAAAAAAAATAAGGATTTTGCTACATCAGATAATATCCGAGACGAATTAACCAAAAAAGGTATTGTTATAAAAGATACTAAAGATGGTTTTGAGTGGGAAATTGAAAGTTAAAAATTATAAACCCAAACTTGAAAGCTGTGAGATATTTCACAGCTTTTTCATTCTATAATTTTCAATTCTTTTTGCATTCTCCAAAACTCAACATATATCCAACTATCGCTTTTTTGCGGCAGTTTTATTTTTAAATTAAGCGATCTTCGTAAGCCATTATTTCACATGGTCCAACTTATTTAAATAATTATTAACTTAGCCCGAATAATTCACTAACTTAAATATTAGTATTTGTGAATTATTCTGACGACAAAGAAAAGTTAATATTTTAATACACTTCGTTTTTAAAATATAATCATTTCCAAGTCGGGGTTAACCTACATTATTTAAGTGCTATACGAAAACTTATGAATAATGCAGGTTCATATCCTGTCAGCCAAAACCTTGTTATTATGAAAAAACTTATTCTGAGCCTGGTTTTTATACAATTTGTTGTTTCATTTTCAAATGGACAAATCCTAAAAAAGCTACAAAAATTTATTGAGGAAGAGGAAATTGTTGATCTGTTAAAGGATGAAACAATCAATCATCTTGAAAAATTAAAAGAAGAATCCGATGCAACTGACTATAATTATGCTGTATCTTTTAGTGATAATTCAGGATTATTTGAAAACGAAGAAAAATACATGCGTTACAAAAAAACCCTTTTAACTGTAATGAAAGGTACCGCTTTAGATGAGAAATCGCCTGAAGAACAAGCAGAAAGTTTAAATAATGCCGGAGAAATGCTTTATGCCGGTAACCGTTTCCGGTCTGCGGAATTAGCTTTTCTGTCATCAATAACTATTTATGAAGAAAACGGATTGTCCGAAACTAAAAAAGCAGCTTTAACTTATAGTAACTTAGGATTGGTTTTGCACAGTACCGGCCGTTATTCTAAATCAGAAAAACATACTGTAAAAGCTCTTGAAATACGCCGGGATATTTTAAATGATGAAATGGGATATGGTGCATCATTAAATAATTTAGCTGTGTTATATAAAGACAGGGGAAAATATAACGAATCGGAAGAATTATTTACACAAGCAACAGAAATAATTAAACAAACAAACGGAGAAAATAGCACTCAATATGCCATTGTTCTTAATAATAATGCTATGCTATTTCAAACTATTGGCCGATTTGAACAAGCTGAAGGCTTACTTTTAAGAGCTATTGAGATAGCAAATGTTCAGTTAAAAGAAAAATCTCCAAACTATATCCGTTTATATGTTAACCTGGCCCTGTTATATCAATTAATGGAAAAATACGATGAGGCAGAAAAAATATATTTAGAAGCACTGGAAATTCAGGAAAAACGTATTGGGCACAAACACCCTGATTATGCCGTATTGTTGCGAAACCTGGCGTCATTATATCAACAAACGGGGAATTATGAAAAAGTAGAAGATTATCTTTCTCGAGCACGAGATATTTATAAATGGAAATTTGGCTCGAACAGCGCACTTTATGCAAAAACAACTTATGAGCTTGCCGCTTATTATCAGTTTAAAAACGATATTAATAATGCGGAACCTTTACTAATAGAGAGTAAACAAATTCAGGAAAAACTATTAAATGAACATCATCCTGATTATGTTTCCACAAAAGAAAACCTGGCTATACTTTATTGGCAAAAAAAAGATTTCGTACAAGCATCCTTTTTGTATAAACAAGTTATGGATGAATACATTTATCAAATAAATACTTATTTTCCCCCAATGAGCGAGATGGAAAAATCTGCTTTTTGGAATAAGATTCAGCCTAAATTTTTAAGATACTATTCATTCGTTTCAGAAGCAATTGAAAAAAATCCTGAGCTTGCTGCTGATATATATAATTATCATATTGCTACCAAAGGATTATTATTAAGTTCAACAAATAAAGTCAAACACCAGATTTTAAATAGTGGTGATAAAGATTTAATTAAGCTTTACCAGGAATGGGTTGATGTAAAAAAATATCTTGCACGACTATATACTTTGTCTGAAGACGAACTTAAAAATGAAAGTGCTAATATCGATTCTGTAGAATATTTAGCTAATACTAAAGAAAAAGAACTTTCGAAAACATCTGCTCTTTTTGCCCAGGGACACCAAATAGAACAAGTCGGTTATGAGACAATAACAAACTCCCTCAAAGAAAAAGAAGCCGCTATAGAAATTATCAGAATACCTGAATACAAATATTTAAGTGCAGATACTACAATAAATTATGGAATTCTAATATTAAGCAAAAATCAAAGCTTACCGGAATTAGTTATTCTCAAAAACGGTAAAGCTTTTGAAGAAAAATATATCAAAGACTATCAACGCAATATGCAACGAGCATCAAAAACAAATAATTTCTACGAAATTTTCTGGAGCCCGGTTGAACCAAAAACTGAAAATATATCAACATTATATATTTCTCTAGACGGTATTTATAATCAAATAAATCTTAATACTCTTCAGAATGAAAAAGGAGAATTCCTAATTGATAAAAAAGAAATTGTTTACGTACCTAACACAAAAGAATTACCGGAAATTAAAGATCATTCTGTAACAAGCGCTGACTTTAAAGATAAACAAGCCATTCTGTTCGGAAATCCAAACTATGCAAAAGATTTGAATTGGGACGAAGTTGAAGAAATGCCTTTAGCAGAATTACCAGGAACAAAAGTTGAAGTTGAAAAAATAAATCAAATACTGGAAAGTAAAGACTGGTTAACAAAAACATATTTTTCTGATGATGCTTCTGAACAAAATATTAAAAATTTAAATAATCCACTAATAATTCATATTGCTACACATGGATTTTTCTTATCCGATGTTAAAAAAACAAATGGAAAAATATTTGGTATAGAACCGCAAAATGCAAAAGAGAATCCATTACTCAGATCGGGGTTAATGTTTGCGGGTGCCGATAATACAATACAGCAAATAGGAAACCCTGAGAACAAACAAACCGATGATGGAATTCTGAATGCTTACGAAGCAATGCTTTTAAATCTTGACAAAACAGAGCTGGTTGTATTGAGTGCCTGTGAAACGGGGCTTGGAGAAATTGTAAATGGAGAAGGTGTTTACGGCCTGCAAAGAGCATTTCAAATTGCAGGCACAAAAACCATTATAATGAGTTTGTGGCAAGTAAGTGATGAGGTAACACAACTGTTAATGACCAAATTCTATCAATATTTTCTTGAAACAGGCGATAAGCAAATGGCCTTTAAGAAAGCTCAACTGGAAATTAAAGAAAGTTATTCTGCACCTTTTTACTGGGGAGCTTTTATTCTGATGAACAATTAGATAACTTATTAACTATTGATGTTATTTAGAAAAAACACTCAATAA
>JAUWQL010000152.1 GCA_030611105.1 Bacteroidales bacterium | reverse complement strand
CCTGATAATTTACAAAACTCTCCTATTGGTAATAAGGATTTAATTAATATTGGAGGTATTCCATTTGATAATGTTAATGATATAGTTGATTCTTTTCAAAATAAATCATTGATTAACGGGCTTAAAGTTCCTAAACAAATGACAATATTTTAATAATCTACGACCCGCCAACAAAGGCTATACGTAATGCGGGTTTGGTAGTAAATTGAAAGATTATGCAAGTAATAAAATTTAGTAGTAAAATGAAAGTGAAGTGCTTCGGAAACCCGCACTACGCATAGCCCAACCGTTACACACAATGCACCAAAAAAATTCTGAAAGCTTAATCTCATTTTGATAGTTTAGTAAATCAAGAATCAATTTTAACGATTTGACACTTTTTGTAAGTGTGAATTTGCATCTTATCTTGACAATGAAAGAATTATATCTATTCGTAGCAGTTTGACAGAGTGTTTTTTTGAGATTGGTTTGGTTGTAATGACAAGTAAAAAAATAATATTCCCTCGCGCTTTGCAGCCTGGCGGCTGCATTTGTGATTTTTGCCAACGCTCATTTAAACACTTTGCGGCTGCGCCGCAAAAAGTTTAAATTTTCCCATCCTCGTGGTATGAAATTTGTTAAGTTTTGTTAAATTTATGTTCAATTTGTTATAACAATACTTCTATTATGAAACAGTTCTTCTTCGTTCTTTTTCTTTCAGGCTTAATCTCCTTACTCAACTTCAATCTAACTGCACAAGAAAAAGTAAAAGAAATTCCTTTAAAGAATATTCAGGGAAAAGCAATTGGGAACGAAAATGAATCTATCGGACAGGTTATGCAAAGAGCAGTTAATGAAGCTAAAATTGAAGCTTTAAAACAAGCAGGAATTGAAGAAAACATAGCATCATTTACAAATTATTTCCAATCTGAAAATAACGATAAATACGAAGAACTTTTTGCTTCAGATATTTTATCTGATATAAGGGGAGCTGTTAAGAATGTTCAAATTACTGATACACTTAAACAGTTTAATAATTACGAGCAGTTAGATGTTCAAGTAACAATTAACTGCATAGTTGTCAAATATCTTTCAAATAAAGATCTTTCATTTGATCTTTTTGTTGACGGGGTTGGAATGTACTATCCAAATGAAACAAAACTTATTTTTAGAGTAAAATCAACAAAGGATGCATATGCAAATATGTTTTTGTTTAATGAAACAGAAGCTTATCAAATGTTTCCGAGCAAATATGAATACTCTTTTGTGCTAAAGAAAGATACTGAATATAATTTTCCGACAGAAGCAGTAGATTATATTCTTTATACAAATAAGAAATCAGAATCACACCGAATGATTATGGTTTTTACAAAAGATAAAATACCTTACACGGGAGAAATTGAGTATAAACAAATAATTGATTGGATATTTTCAATTCCACCCGATATGAGAATAATAAAATCATTTACTTTCAATGTTATCAATGAAAATAAAATGGTTGAATAAGCCCATTAAATGATATTCGGGGTGTTTTCGAAAAAATTGACTAACTTTAAAATAAAAATAACCGACAATGAAGAAATTAATATTTCCAATTCTTTTATTATTTCTCCCTTTATTCTTATTCGGACAAAATGTAATTGAAGGCAGAAGCACAGCCAAGAAAATTAGTATAGAGCCAAAATACGAGAAAGGATTTCCACCCAACTTATTTGTTGATTTAAGTTTCGTTGATGCCAATGGCAATGGAATTATTGAAGCAGAAGAAAGTGCGGAACTAAAACTAACCATTACAAACAAAGGAAAGGGTAAGGCACAAGGATTAAATGTTATTATCGAAGATAATATTAATGACAATAGTTTTTCTATTGACGATGAAAAGAAAATCTACTTTATTAATCCAGATGAATCAGTAGATATTGTTATCCCAATTAAAGCAGGTTTTAATGTTAAAACTGCAGAACACAAACTAAAAATTAATGTAAAAGAACATTTTGGTTATGATATGGATCCTGCATTTCTTGTATTAAACACTCTGGAATATCTAAAACCCAAATTGGTATTTTCAGGATTAGAGATTGTAGATAACGGGCAGAATGCAAGTGCAATTATAGAGGACGGAAAATTGCAGGCAGGAGAAATGGCGCAAATGAAAATTGTAGTTCAAAATATAGGACAAAACATTTCGTATAATACAAAATATTCTGTTTATACAACCGACAAAAATATCTTTATCGAAAATGCTAAGGGAGAATTAGGCGATTTAGCCATTGGTGAAGTAAAAGAGTTTTGGGTGATTATAAGCCCAAATAAGCGTATTATCTGTTATGATAAATTGCCTGTTTTCTTATCCTTAACTAATGACAAAAAGCTTGGACAACTAGATGAAAACATGCTTATTGCATTAAACCAAAAACCGCCACAAACCAAAACTCTTAAAGTAAAAGCTGATATAGAAAAACTTCAAAAACAAGTTGCGCGGTTCGAATATCAATCCAATAAATTTACTGCAAATGTGGGGACTATAAAAAATATTGCAAGTGTTAGCCCTGCAAAAACAGTACGTAAAAATGCCATTGCGGTAGTTATTGGAGTTGAAAATTATTCCGACCTTCCACCAGCTCCTTATGCTGAAAATGATGCCGAAATCATGAAGAAGTATTTTAAAACCAGGCTTGGGGTTGATAAAGTGGTAATATTTAAAGACAAAGAAGTTTCCGGTTTTATATTCGATGATATTTTTAATCCTGATTACGGAAAATTGCAAAAATCAATTTTGAAAGGAGAAACAGATTTGTTTGTTTTCTATTCAGGACATGGTGTTCCAAGTAAGGATGGTAAAAATATATACTTATTTCCTTCAGATGGAAAAGTTGAAAGAATAGAATCTCAGGGCTATGATATAAATAAACTTTATCAAAATCTCGAAGCCCTTGGAGCAAAAAGTGTAACTGTATTTTTAGATGCATGTTTTAGTGGTAGCTCAAGAACTTCAGAAAAAATATCTACAAAAAATCTGGTTTCTACAAAAGGATTAAGAATTCAGCCTAAATTAATTTCTCCATGGAAAACCAACCCTAATTTCAGTGTATTTAATTCTTCGGCAGCAAATGAAACATCGCTTGGATTTGACCCTTCACAAACCGGATTGTTTACTTATTACATGTGTGTAGGTTTACAGGGCGATGCTGATTTAAACCACGATAAAAAAATAACCAATGGTGAACTTTTCGATTTTGTACAATCCAAAGTAATGGAAACTTCGAAAAAAATATTTGGTGTACAAACGCCACAGTTTAATGGAAACAGAGAAATGATATTAGTTGAATTGTAAAAAACATGTTCAAATGAAAAATATATTAATTGCTTTTATAATTATTCTAATCTATTCATCCCAAATTAAAGCACAGGAAGTAAGTAATGTTAATTCCGAAGTAAGCGGAAATTTAATACAAATCGAATACGATTTGAGTGGGGCAAAATACAATCAGGTATTTAATGTTTCATTGTATGTTAGTTTCGATGGCGGAAATACATTTCAGGGACCTATGAAATCCGTTTCGGGCGATGTGGGCGAAGGAATAAAAGCAGGCTCAAATCAAATCATGTGGGATCCGTTTAAAGATGTCCGTTCATTGGAAGGTAATATTGTGTTTAGCATAAAAGCCGAAGTAATTGATCAGAAACTGGAAAAACATTTTTTTGTGCATTATACAGGGAGTTACAGTTTGCGTGATGCCGGATTTTCTGCTCCATTTGGTTTAAGTTTCGGGCAGATTGGCAAAATTGGTTGGTATGCTTCGGCACGTATCAACTTAAGTGCTTTTACAAAATCGCAGTACGATTTTGATGGAACCGATGTTGTTGGTTACGATAAAGTTCTATATTACGAATACGATAACGAATACAAATATCCTGCTATGGAAGCTTTTGCCGGAATAACTGCACAAATTCACTGGAATATCTTTTTGTATGGCGGAGTTGGTTATGGCTACCAGAAATTTTACTGGCATATGAACGAATACGATTACATGGATAATTCCCTGCAAAATGATTCTTATTTAGATTATACAGATTATTCCGTTTCTGGCATTGCAGCCGAAGCAGGAATCATAATAAGAGCAAAGATGTTTTCTTTTAATGTAGGTTATTCAACATTGAATTTTTCATATTCAAATATTGTTTTTGGAATAGGACTTAATTTTTAATTAAAATAAAGATGTCATTCCCTTGAAAAAGGGAATCTGTTTATTAGTTATTAATAATTGCAAATATTATGAAACACAAAATAACCATAGCACTCATTTTAACATTTATTTCAATTGCCATATTTTGGGCTTGTAAAGATGAAGAACTGCCGTATGTAACAGGCATAAATAAAATTGAATTAACCATAACCGAAGACTCAACCAGTTATGTTTTTACTGAAATTACTTGTGTTTTAAACAAAACACCAAATTTTGCCATAGAACAATATGGTTTTTGTTGGGATACAATAGCAAATGTTAATATTGAAAAGCAAACTAATAATTTTAGCAAATTAACAAGCCAAACATTTCAAAAAAATATTGAAAGTCTTCTACCCAATAAAACCTATTATGTAAAAGCATATATACAAAATGGCGATGTTGTTATTTATAGTAACGAACTTACAATATATACATTAGATGCCCGACCAATTGTAATAACAAGCGAAATAACAAATATTTTAGGAAACAGCGCAGAAAGTGGAGGAACCGTAAATGCTTATGAAACATTATTCCCAATTACACAGCGTGGAGTGTGTTGGGCAAAAACACAAAATCCTGATATTGCTGATAGTTTAACTGTTGATAGTTTAGGAAATGGAAATTATAATAGTAAACTATTGAATTTAGAAATTGGCGCAAATTATTTTGTAAGAGCCTATGCGATAAACTCCGAAGGTATTAGTTATGGAGAAGAAAAGAGTTTTTCTACTTTAGATGGTGTTCCTGATTTAACAACCGACTCAATTAAAAATATTACAGCCACAAGCGCAACTTTTTATGGCAACATTATTGAAAATGACGGACTGGAAATTATAGAAAAAGGTTTTTGTTGGAATACAAGCACTAATCCAACTATAGCTAATAATATTGTAGTAGTTACAGGTAATGTATTAGGCAGTTTCTTACAGGAAATAACAAGTCTTGAAGTTATAGAAACCTATTATGTTAAAGCTTATATGAAAAACTCAGAAGGTACATTTTATGGAAACGAAATTAGTTTTTCAACAAATGATGGTATTCCAGATTTAACCACAGTAGAAGCAACTAATATAGCCGCTACCTCAGTCACCAGTGGTGGAAATATTACTGATGATGGTGGTTTTGCAATAACAGTACGTGGTGTTTGTTGGAGTACAAGTACAAATCCTGTTAATGCTGATGCTCATACTACCGATGGCACAGGCACGGGAAGTTTTATAAGTAATTTAACAGGATTAAATATAAATACAGCTTATTATGTACGAGCGTATGCCACAAATACAAATGGTACTGTTTATGGAAATGAAATTAGTTTTACAACAAATGATGGTATTCCAGATTTAACTACGGCAGAAGCAACTAATATAACCTCTACATCAGCCACCGGTGGTGGAAATATTACTGATAATGGTGGTTTTGCAATAACAGCACGAGGTGTTTGTTGGAGTACAATTACAAACCCTGCTATTACTGATGCTCATACAACAGATGGTGCAGGCACGGGAAGTTTCACAAGCAGCTTAACAGGGTTAACCGAATTAATGACTTATTATGTTCGTGCTTATGCTACTAACGAAAATGTAACTGTTTATGGTAACGAAGTATCCTTTATTGCTAGAAATACAGTATCAGATTATGATGGTAACATATATGGAATTGTAACAATTGGAACCCAAACCTGGATGGAAGAAAATTTAAAAACCACTCATTATTCCGATGGTACAGCAATACAATTAGTAGAAAGTAGTACAAGTTGGAGTGCTTTGGGATATACCGATAAAGCCATGTGTTATTACGATAATTCTTTATCTCATGCCAATACTTATGGTGCGTTATACACCTGGGCAGCAGCAATGAATGGCGCTACAAGCGGAACAGTGCAGGGAGTATGCCCCGATGGTTGGCATTTACCAAGTGATGGAGAGTGGAAGGAACTGGAAGTGTATTTGGGTATGAGTCAGGCAGAAGCAGATGCTGAATCATGGAGGGGAATGAATGAAGGTAGTAAACTAGCAGGAAATCCTGAACTTTGGAGCAATGGCGATTTAGAAAATGATGTTGAATTTGGCACATCTGGATTTTCGGCTCTTCCGGCTGGTAGACGACACAGTGATGGCCTTTTCTACAATTTGAGCACAGGCGCCAACTTTTGGACTGCTACAGAGTACTCTTATCCAGTGGCATGGAGCCGCTGTTTGAATAGCATATATACCGGTGTGTACCGTAGCAAATTGTACAATTACACTGATGTCGGTTACTCAGTTCGCTGTATTAAAGACTAAAATTATGTTTAGAGGACGAACATTAAAAAATGATTTTGCAATTGAATTGAATAATATATTTGATTCGCCTGATGGTATTTATTTTGAAACATTAAGATTACAACAATTTATTGATACGATTCAAAATAAAATTACTGATGATAATGATATTATTATATCTGAATTACAAAAAGAAAACCCTTATGTTTATTTATCTATGATCCAGCAGCCACAGATTGATTGTTCATTGAATTATTTTCAAAATATTTTATTACGTTCAATTTTTATAACTTCATACACGATGTTAGAACATCGATTAAGAGATATATGTGTTATATGTGGGAAATATAAAGGGCAAGATTATGTGAAATATTGGAATAAAAATAAGAGTAAAAATAATTTATTAGTAACAAAAGGATTTTTAGAAGATACTCTTAAATTAAACTTAGGATTATTAGTTGGTGCTTGGAAAAAATTAGAAGATTACCACCAGTTAAGAAAATCTATAATTCATGGACATAATGAAAAGAAGATAATACAATTAGGGGAATTGATAGATGCAGAATCTCATTTAGAATTATTAGATAACGGAGGTAGAGATTGGAATAAATTATTTGTAATTGATTTTATTGATAAGTCTTATTATTTACTTGATAATCTTATAAAATTTTTAAACAAAGAATATAATTTAGTTCGTTATACAGAAATAAATTAAGTAATGAATATTATTTGTTATTAGATAATAGTTGCAGGTAATATTTTAAAGCGAGATACCATGAAAAAAAAGACGATTTTAATATTTGTTGGTATATTTATTTTATTAATTGCATTAACACCAATGATAGTGTATGTTTTTCATTTTTGGAATAACGACATATCAAACAACCCCGCAGATTGGACAAATTTCGCTAATTACTTTTCGGGTTTAACTGTACCTGTTTTAACATTTTTTAATTTAGTTATTCTTGTATGGATAACTATTGTAGTGGAAAAATTAGATAGTGATAGAAAAGAAAAGGAATTATATTTTCAAAAACAATTAGTAGAAGTATCAAATAACTTACAAAAAGAAATTGCATTTGAAGCAAATAACACACAAAAAAAAGCTATTAAGTCACAATTACAGTTTGAGCAATACTGTAAATTATCTGATAAGTTAGATTTGATTGGAGTAAAATTATTTGAAGAAAAAGAACCATCAATGACAGTTTTATTTGTCAATGAATTTTTGAAAGAATTTTCATTAGCAATGGAAGAATTATTGCCCGTACTTAAGGATACTTCAGATATGAGTAGCATAAATGAATTGCTTGATGAGATAAAGCAGAATTTTTTATATTTTAATATTAATAAGATGAAAAAGATAGATGTTCAAAAGATAAATAAACAGCTTGTTGAATTTCAATATAAAAAACTAATTTTTCTTAGAAAACTACAAAAAAACATACTTGATGGTCTGAAATAGGTGCACAGCGAATGCTTAAAGGCACTAGATCGAGCATACATGTTATCAGGTTTTTTTTTAATATTAATAATCTTCAAGAATTTTCCTGATTCACTTTTCCTAATCCAATTTGTAAACTTAAATAATGTACAATTGATTCTATTTCAGATGTTGAATCATTAAATATGTCAGATATAAGGTTTTTCTTTTTGAGCATATTAAAACTATATACTTCCTTTGAATTTAAAACCTTTTCAATTGATTTTTGTATTTCATTTTTATTAAAGAATTCTATTCCATCATCTATATTATTGATTGACCTGTATTGTTTATCAATTTCAACTAGATTTATTAACTCAATTATCATGTTGATTTGTCGTGGCAAAATAATTTCAACATTTTCATTACAAGTTTTGATAATTTGAATAGGTAAGTCATTTTTATAATTTTTCATCAATTCTTGGTAAGCCTTTTTGCCATCTTTTAATAATGTAAAAATTTTATTTTTCATAAACTGTAATTTTAAAGTTATTTCTCGATAATCATTCTCCAATAATTTCCGCAATTTCTTTTCTTCCTGCTTTAAGTTTTACTTTTAATTCTTCCAAAATTTTCTGGGTAGTTTTCTCCCTAGTTTATTCCACAGTTTTTATTTCCCAACAACCACCTTTTGCTGGTCCAACTCGTTTTATAATTCCTTCTGCTTTTAATTTTTCAAGATGGTATTTTATTCCATCTTCGGTTATATCTCCAATAATTTCAGCAATTTCTTTTCTTCCTGCTTTCGGATTTTCTTTTAATATATCTAAAATTTTCTGGGTAGTTTTCTGGGTAGTTTTCTGGGTAGTTTTCTCCACAGTTTCACCAAGTTTTAATCTCTTAAATATGATAGTGAAAAATCCTGTAAACTCATATTGTGGCTCTGCTAATCCTGCCTGTAATACTTCTTTTTTCATTCGGCTAATACCTGTACCCAATTTTTCAATAAATCGTGCCCGTTGAAAAAGATTTGCTATTAACGGATTTCGTCGGATACTTTTTCTCCCAAAATCTTTTTGTTCAAGAGCTTTAGGTAAGCCCCCCGGATTAGAAATTTCAAGCCTGTCGTCGAAAATTTCAATCATTACATTTGCTCCATCTTCAAAATAATTTCGGTGCATAACTGCATTTATTACAGCTTCGCGTAGTGCCACTTCTGGTATTTCAAGAATATCCTGTCTTTG
>JAUWQL010000060.1 GCA_030611105.1 Bacteroidales bacterium | reverse complement strand
CCTGATCTTTATTTTCTGCATAGGCGCGTGTCATTATTTTAACATGTCCTGAGGAATATTTTGCTGAGAATTCAATCATGTCACCCAAAATGCCATTTATATAACAATAAGCAAATACAGTTAGCATAACACCTGTAGTAACAACCAGAATGGGCAGTAAACTGCGACTACGGTCTCTTAATAATCCTTTAAATAAAAAACGTATCATTGTATTTTTCCTTTAAGTGCATCAGTTGGTTTCATTTTTGAAATTTTACGGGCAGGCATATAACTAACAATAGTAGTTATAATTAGTACTAAGAGTACCGTTGTAATAATGAGTCCTAATCCGTAAACAGGAAAAATGGTTTCAGCAATTGCTAATCCAAAATCATCTGATCCGGCAGGCATAGTATATCCTATCTTTAATTGCCATAATAAAAACGGAATGCCATAAATGGCTCCTAAAATAACAGCCAGTATTGCATGCATTGCTCCTTCAACTGTAAACAAACTTACAACTTGTCCTCGTGTCATTCCCATAGCTATATATGTTCCAATTTCTTTTTGTCTTCTGAAAATAGATAACACTTGCGTATCAAAAATTGCCAACATAGCCAGTAAAAGCAATATGACATAAAGGAATGATCCTCCAACTTTTTTCATTTTCATCATCTCATTCATTTCTGTCATCAAGAAATCATAGTCTTTATACTCCCAACCGGAAACAGTTTCATTCATTTCAAAATCCTTTCCGATGATAAACATTGTAGCTTCGTCAGGTGCTTGCATCATTTCCTGAAGCTTTTCGATAGGAATATACATTTGTCCGGCATCCACATTAGGTACATTGCAATTAAAAACCTTTGCAACTTTAACTTCAGCTGCATCAAAAGTGCCATTTATATCTCTCCATCTAATTGTTGTAACATCGCCTACTTTAAGTTTACAGCTTTTAGCCATCCGTCGTCCAATAACTACAGGTATTTCATGCCCTGTCCGTCCGGCAGTCGGGCTGCCGGCAGGCATGGCTTCTGATTCAACGTTCAATTCGGCACTTGGTACTGCAATTACTTTTTGATCTGGATTAATTCCTTTCAGAAGCATACTTTGAATTCTACCATCAGGATAAACTGAAGCTTGTGAAATTAAGATTGGAGTTACTACTCCTTCAGAACTTGCTTTTTGTAATACCTCAGGGATTTTAGCATGACTTTCTTCCAGAGTAAAGAAGTCATAAGGATCGTAATTCTCTTGCCAGTATTGGCCATTTCCAACTTCCCATGCTTTCATGTCTTTATTGGCTTGATGATTCCATCCATCCAAAATTCCATATTGCCATATAATCAGAATGTAAATAAAGGACAATACAAATACATTGAGCCAGGTTCGTAATCCTGCACCAACCAGGTTTCGAAAGGCTAATTTAAATGCTATCATAATTTAAAATCTCCTTTATTTAGTAATAAATTCATCCTGCACAACTTTCCCGTCTTCAAGAGTAATTTTACGTTTCAGGTATTTTATTACCTTATCGTCGTGAGTAGCAAAAATGAATGTTGTTTTAAGTTCTTCATTCAGCTTCAACATCATTTTAAGAATGTTATGAGAATTTGCTGCATCGAGATTTGCAGTAGGTTCATCTGCTAAAACAATTTCCGGTTTTTTTACCATGGCTCTTGCAATAGCAACTCTCTGGCATTCTCCACCGGAAAGTTGTGCCGGACGGGATTTAATTTTATCCGTCATACCCAGCCATTCCAAAGCATCAAGAACTGCTTTACGCCTTTCGCCCGACGACATCTTAAGCAACAACAGCGGGAATTCAACATTTTCATAAACAGTATAAACCGGAAGTAAATTATAGGTTTGGAAAATAAAACCTAAATACTTCTTTCGTAGTTTAGCTGCACTTTTAGTTGTCAGGTCGCCAGTAGATTGTCCCATAACAATTGCTTTTCCTTCACTTGGCGTATCGAGTGATCCTATAATATTTAGCAATGTGGTTTTTCCTGATCCACTGGGTCCAACAATTCCCACAAATTCGCCAGTATTAAAAGTCAGGTTTATACCATTTAAGGCAGTAAACTCACCTTTTCCAACCGGAAATCGTTTTATTAACTCTTGAATAGTTATTATTGATGATTGTTCCATATGTTTTTAGTTTATTAGTTTTGAGTTCAGAGTTTATCAGTAAGTTTAATGATTAAAAGTAAGCATGATTTGAAAACCCTTTCCGGCAAAAATATTGGCATCAGAATAATTGTAAATATTAAACCGTTCCGGGTTCCAAAACCCCATGATATAAATCATCCAGTTATCATAGGTCCATGAAAAATTTATGAACCTATAATACTCGCTGTTTGTAAAATCATAATAAACGATAGCCTGTATATTATTAATTATATTTAAAGGGTAATTTAGAGAAATAGCTCCAAAATCAATACCACTGCCTTTACCAAAAACACTTTCTGCTTTTTGATATGTAAAATATTCTGTTATCATATTTAAGCCATTGCCTAAACCAAACGTATAATCAGCACCTACATTTATTAATCGCTGATAACGTTGATTTGTAAAGTCCAAATTTTGATGAATTATAGCCGCTTCGAACCAAAAACCAATTTCTAAATCAAATTTCCCGTCAATTGCATATCTGTTCTCTGAAAATCCATTTCTATTTGATAAAGTATCTGCAAAAGTGCCATTAAAAATTCCTTCGCGATAATGATAAGTTCCGGCAATCTCACCTGTAAAAAGCGGTAACTGAATTCGTCCTCCAATTTCGGGTTTTTCTTTATTGCCTGGGAAAACTTCCCATCCTTTGGTATCTTTATTTGAATACAAAGTCCAAAACCAAATATTTGCATTATTTAAAAAGTAATATTTTCCTAAAATACTATATACACCATCTGTTAACTGAAGTGGGTCCCTAGGATCTAATCTATCAAACCACATAAGTGGCCGTAGCATAGAAGCTGATCCGAAATTAATTTTTTGCAAACCAATACGTGCTTCAAACTGATTGCCGGAAAGTCCTAACTGTAATCTATAAGGTTTTATTTTAGCATTCGTCTCAGTACTATCGAATCCATACATTAGCACATTTCCATAGGCATTAAGTGAAAAATCAGTTTTTAACTTCAGATTATCATTAAAAGTTTTATTACTCCTGAGTTCAGGTAAGTAACGTATTCCTGCCTGAGTCATAAAAGGATCGTCAATATTAAAAGTCAACCAACCAATTACTTGCTCATTAAAATCTCTTTCCTGAGAAAAACTTTTAATAAAGAATGTCAAACAAAATAATATGGTCAGTTGTGCTTTATACATTATTTATTTCTTGGTAAGATTCCATAAAAAAAGAAATTGGTAAATTCCATGATCACATCCTGTGGATTGTCATATATTTTTTCCAATTGCTCATCTTTTATCATTTCCTGTAAATGATTTAAAATATAAAGAATAAATTCAGGTTTAATATCCTTTCTGATATCTCCATTTTTTTGTGCCTGAATATAATCATTGACAATCATCTTTAGATTTTCGTCTTTTTTTTGATTTAGAAATTTTACCATTTCAGGGTCAGCATGACGAACATAATCGTTCATAAATTCATTACTTATATTCTTAGATTGTTCCATTTTAAAATCCAAGGTTTTTTTAACTTTTTCGTGAAAAGGAATATCACTATCCATAATCTCACGATATTGTTTTATTGCTTTATCGTAAATATGGTTTAAAAGGTACTTAATGAGTTCCATTTTATTTTTAAAATGCTTGTAAAAGGTCATTTTACTCACATTTGACTCGCGACAAACCTCTTCAATACTCACCCGTTTAAAACCATACTTCCAGAAAAGTTCTTTCGCTGCAACCAGAATTTCCTTTAGTTTTTGATCGGCTATACTTTCCATAACTTGATTTACGTTTTTTGTATTTTTTTACTTTTTCCGTACAATTTATAACATTTTGTAATAAATGTCAAGTTATTCTCATTTATTTTTTAACTTGTAAACAAAAAACTTTGTTTATGAATGCTTTAGAATTAGTTACGGATATTAAAAACTTTTGCATTAAAAATGCAGATGATGAAATTGTAAAGAAATATTCCCGTTACTTTAAAGGTGGTTACATTGGATATGGCTTAACCAATGAAATGATTCCTACAAAAGTGAAAGAATACAAGAATCAATCATGGCTTACTATAGATCTTGTTTATGAAGTATCAAAACTTTTAGTAAAAGAAGAAAAGTATGAATTACCAAGTTTCGCATTGTTACTCCTAAATGAGTTTTCTAAAGAATTCGACTATAAAACTTTTAAAGAGTTGGAGTCATGGTTTTCGATTGGAATTAACAATTGGGCTCACACCGATGGAATATGTCAATATTTCTTTCCGGTTTTCTGGAAAAAAAATATTATTCAACTTAAAGATTTATCAAAATGGCGAAAAGCTGAAAACAAGTTTCAACGTAGATGTGTTCCTGTTGCAATGATAAAGTATTTAAAACACAGTACAGATTTCTTAAAGATGTTTAGTTTTATCGATCCTTTAATGATGGATAGTGAGCGTGAAGTTCATCAGGGATTGGGTTGGTTTTTGCGTGAATGCTGGAAAAGAGACAGAAAAACAACCGAAGACTTCCTAATGAAATGGAAAAATGATTGTGCCCGGTTAATCATACAATACGCAACAGAGAAAATGACTAAAGAAGAAAGATTACAATTCAGAAGAGATAAAAAACTAAACCAAAAATAAAATATGGTACAATATAATTTAAAAAACTCTGTCAGGAGCTTCGCCCTCTGACAGGTTTCATGAGAAAAACAGAACGTGAAATTTTCAAAACATCATCAAATTTTCAACACCCCAACTGTCAGGTTTTATGTGCATTAATTTAAATCTGACTTGACACTAATAATTCATTGAAATTTTAAGAATAGATGGTTTAACCAAGTTCGCAAAATCTTTGTACTCCATTTTAACCAATTCAGAATGAGATCCTGCTGTAAACGCAATTTCATCGTCTTTTGTCAGAGTTTCTGCAACATAAACTTCCATGTTATATAAATTTCCGAAAGGAGGCATTGCACCAACTTCGCAATCTGGAAACTTATCAGAAAATTCTTCTTCAGTGGCTAATTTTACATTTTTTGTTCCGGTAAGTTTATTTAAAAGATTAAAGTCAATTTTATACCTTGATGGTAGCACAATCATTGTCATTCTTTCATCAATGTTAACAATAACTGTTTTGGCAAGCTCCTGACCCGGAATATGGGCAGAAGCTGCTACTTCCAGTGCGGTATAAGCCGGAGAGTGACTAATAATAACGTATTTGATTTTGTTATTATCTAAGTAATTTTTCAGTTTTTGAATTGGCATAACAACCTCCTGTTTATTAAAATATTTTTCTTTAAAATTTGCACGTTATTTAAGTTAATAACGAATTAGAGGTTAATCCTGAATTATTCAGGTTACGGGGATTGATTCTATAAAAAACAATCTGGTTTATTTTCAATAAATTTACGAAATATAATGTCTAAAATCAACTATATGCAACAATTATGAATTATAATAATGTATTAAATATTCTTGGCCCTTGTGGCTTAAATTGCTCAAAATGCTTTGCTTTTAATAACGGAACAATAAAACAATTGAGCACTAAGTTAAAAGAAAACCTGGGTAACTTTGATGTTTATGCACAACGCTTTGTTGAATTATTAGACAAATCCGTTTTTTCAAAATATCCCGAATTTAAAGAAATGCTTGATTATTTTTCAAATGTTGAATGCAAAGGATGTCGAAATGATGAATGCAAACTATTTCTAAGCTGTAAAGTAAAACAATGCTCAAAAGATCATTCTGTGGATTTTTGTTTTCAATGCGAAGAATTTCCGTGTAAAAAACATGGCTTTGATGAACATCTTGAAAAACGATGGATAAATATTCAATATAAGATGAGGGAAATAGGTGTTAAAGGTTATTATAATGAAATAAAAGATTTACCAAGATACTAGAACAACCTTTTTAGTGCTTGATCTTTATAATTTCTACCAATTGCAAATCTGCGATCATTTATTTCAACATACGAAGAAGTAAAAACATCAACTTTAGTTAAATTAATTATATACGATCTGTGAATTCTAATAAATTTTGACGTTGGTAATTCTTTTTCAATACCAGTAAGTCTCTCATAACAAACAATTGACAAATCATTAGTATGAACCTTTATATAATTATCCAGACTCTCAATATATAAAATATCAGTAAACCTGATTTTATAATTCTTTTTGTCTGATTTTAGTACAATAAAATCTTTCTTGACCTGCTCCTCTTTGGATATATTATTTTCAGTCTTTGTGTTAGATAAGAATTTATTTATAGATTTTAAAAATCTCTCAAAAGATATTGGTTTAACTAAATAATCTAATGCATTAAGTTCAAAAGCATCAACAGCAAAATTTCTATAAGCTGTAGTAAATATGACTTTAGGCGGATTTGTAAGCGATTTTAAAAACTCAACACCGGAAATTCCGGGCATATTTATATCAAGAAATAGCAAATCAATTTTTTCTTTGTTCAATATCTCAATTGCATCAATCGCTTTTGTAAAACCTTTTATACATTCAATATTTTCAAACTTTTCAAGATGCTCTTGAATTACTCTAATTGCAATAGGTTCATCATCAATTATTATACTCTTATATTTAGGTTTGTTGGCCATTTAATATCATTTAAATATCAATTTAGGTGCTTAGCGGATTTGCTTATTATCAACGTACTTTTATAATATCTTCATCAAACCTTATTAATAGATCCGCTTAGCACCTCTATTAATTATGATTCTATATTTTAAGTCTTTTTAATTTACAAATAATCTAACTCAAATCAATTTTTAATTTAACCTTAAAAGTATTTTTATTATTTATAATATCTAATCTATATTTATCCTTATAAATTAATTCCAACCGTTCCCTGATATTTTTCAATCCTATCCCCTCGCCTTCCTGATTTAAATATTTATCACTTAATACTTTCGAAATGTTATTTTCAATTTCAAAATTTAATTTATCTAATTCAATATTAAATTTCATGTGAATAAAACTCTCTTTTGGATCATGAAAGCCATGTTTAAAGGCATTTTCGACAAATGGGAATAAAACTAATGGTGCGATTTTTACATCATCTATATTACCTGGGAAATTAACTTTTACATTAAAATCCTCATCATGACGAACACGTTCCAGCTCAATGTAGTTTTTTATAAATGATATTTCTTTTTCCAAAACAACTTCCTGTTTATCGCATTCGTAAAGCATATAATCCAACAAACCTGAAAGTTTAATTATTACTTCCCTCGAATTTTCTGCATTTTCTTTTACTAATCCATATAAATTATTAAGCATATTAAACAAAAAATGCGGATGTATTTGACCTTGTAAAAGTTTTAAGTTTGCTTCTTTTAATTTTAATTCTGTTAATTGTTTTTGCTCCTGCAAATTATCTTTTTCAATTAATCTACGATACGATTCTCTAATGAAATGAATTACCACAGCCATAATAACAACCAAGTAATTTCCTGCAATCAATATCAAAATATCATCTTGTTGTGGGATTATTAAATTTGGAAGATAATAAGCACTATAAACTAAAATAAGAATTACCGAAAAAGATATGAGCCAAAATGTAAAAACAAAAACAGCAAATATTATGTAGATAAACGTAAATGTTTTTCCTGTGAATAAGAACTTTGGGATTATATAATTATTAATAGTTAAAGTAATAAAATAACTGGTGACAATAAGTAAACCTACTAATACTAAGCGAAGCTGAAAATTGTAATCTCTATTACTAAATATAAAAAACATTAAACAAGCGGCAAAAATCCAATATATTACATGCCAAATCCAATTGCTTTTCTTTATAAATAAATAATATATCTTTTGGTCTTCCATATCTCATTTCAAAGATACTATATTAAATTCTTCAATCATTTACGAGAATAATATTTTATGTAAACAACAAGTTTCACACCCTTAACAGTAATACGGCGTTCAGGTAGGACATTTTGTTATCCGGAGTATAAAGATGTACCTTGGCGTAAAAAATTTTCTAATTTGATTATACGTTCATAATATTGATCCTGTATTAATCAAAACTTTTAAAATTATGTTAGTAGATCATTTAAAGTGGGGTGGTATTTATTCTATGTCACTAATTTACATCATGTGGATCGTTGTAATTTATTTTACAATCAAATTCCTTTTAAATTATTTTTCAAAAAATAAAGATTTTAAAAAATTAGCTAAACAAAATTCGCTTATAATCTTTATTGGAAGTTTTGCATTTCTTTTTGGGCTTCTTATGCAAATTGTTGGGATGTATCAAGCTTTAGTTTGTGTTCAAGAAGCAGGAGACATCTCTCCTGCACTTATTGCAGGAGGTTTAAGAATATCTCTTTTAGCTCCTTTGTATGGATTTGTTTTATTTCTTTTATCCGGTATAATATGGTTTATTTTTAGAAATTTAATAAAAGAATAAAATTAAAATTAAAACAATTATTAAAGTCCAAATTTGAAAATTTGGACTTTTTTTGTATTTTGTAGTTTTATGCAATATGGAGGAATGTGTAAAAAAGACAATGCTTGGCTTGGAGAAGCATTTTAATTTTTGAGAAGAAGAAAGTGATGCCGTTTTTTTGGGGAATAAATTAAAAAGTAAAATATCAATAAATGAAAAATAATTTTGTACTGTTATTAAGTTTTATATTAATTCTGGTATTATACAAGGTTGAAATCATTAGTTCGCAGAACAAACTTGAAATAAACAGCCTTGAACAAAAATTGATTTTTGCTGATGATTCATCAAAAATCGAAATTCTTCTCAACATTAGCTGGGGATTAAGAAATTCAGAGTTTCAAAAATCAATTAAATACGGTATACAGGCTATTGAACTGGCTCAGCAGTATAAAGATTTCGAAAATTTAACCAAAGCTCATAGTTTTGTTGGTGTAGCATATCGAAATTTAGGTAATTATACAGAAGCTTTTGATTTCTATTTTAAAGGCCTTAATTTGGCTAGAAAGCACAATCTTGAAGAACAGGAAGGATATGCGCATATAAATATTGGTAATCTTTATGTTTTCCAAAATAACTATAAAGATGCAGAAGAATATTTAAATAATGCATTGATAATTTCAGAAAAAATCGAAAATGAGGTTATGCAAGCTTATTGTCATTTTAACTTAGGAAGGGCGATGATTGAAAAAGAATATTACTCCAAAGCCCTGATTCACTTGGACAAATCATTAGCAATACGTACAAAAATTGATGATATTAGAGGACGGTCGGTGTGTTATAAATATATTGGCGATGTGTACAACGAAATGAAAAATTACACCCTGGCAATGAAAAACTATGAAAAAACACTACAGATTGCCGAAAATAGTCCTGATAAGGATTTATTGTGCAGTGTCTGTAATAAAATATCAAATATATTTTTAAGTAAAGGAAATAATGAAAATGCAATAGTATATGCGGAAAAAAGCCTTAAAACAGCTAAGGAAATAGGTTCTAAACTAAGTATACGAAATGCGTATAAAACGTTAGCACAAATACAAAGGGCAAATGGGAATTATAAAATTGTAGCAGAATACCAGGATTATATAATAAAATATAACGATAGTCTTTATAGCGGGCAACTTGCCGAAAAAATGGTTTATATTGAATTCATGAACAAACAGCATGAATATGAGCAAAAACTGAAAGAACAAACATTAATCCATAATACCGAAATACACAGACAAAAACTGGTAAGAAATTATTCTGTTATGCTCACTTTTATTCTTATTATTATTTCAGTTGTAACGTTTATGTTTTTCAGGATTAAACAAAATGCAAACGCTGTTTTGTTATCTAAAAATAAACAAATTGAAAAACAAAAAACAACATTAAAAGAATTAAATGCAACCAAAGATAAATTCTTTTCAATAATTGCTCATGACCTCAAAAATCCTTTTAGTACAATACTGGGATTTTCAGAGTTATTATTATCAAGACATAGAAAATATGATGAAAATAAAAGAGAAAAATTTATTAAATCGATTTATAATAGTTCTAAAAATACATTAAATCTTCTTGAAAATTTATTAACATGGGCCAATACACAAAAAGGAATTATAAATTATAATCCTGAGAAAATACATATAAATAATATTATTGCTGATAACATTGATCTTCTTACTCCAAATGCTTCAAAAAAAGATATTTCCATTGTAAACCTGATAAAAGATACGATAAAAGTGTCTGCTGATAAAGAGATGATAAATTTTATTGTTAGAAACTTGATCTCTAATGCTATAAAATTCACTCCTAAAAATGGCGAAATAACGATTTATAATAAAATAATTGAAAATAAAGAACATAAATTATTGTCGATAATAATAGAAGACAACGGAGTAGGAATTGCTCCTGAAGATATTGAAAAACTTTTCAGAATTGATGAATCTTTTACAACACGCGGAACCGAAGAAGAATCCGGTACAGGATTAGGTTTAATCCTGTGTAAAGAGTTTATTGAAAAACATGGTGGGAAAATCGGGGTAGAAAGCGAACCTGGAAACCTGCCTGACGGCAAGGCAGGGGGTAGTGTATTTCATTTTACAATTCCGTTACAATAGATAAATAAACCGTAATGGAATATTATTAAAAAGTTTATGCAAAGTAATTTGGACTTCTTATTAATTATACGCTAACCTAACTTCTTCAGTTGCCAATGTAGGTTCAATTATTTCTTTCCACGCTTTAGATTGCCATGTTCCTAATTTTGTATGAGTTTCATAATACTTTTGAGGAATAGGGTGTGTTCCTACAACTACATTTACACCATATTTCTCCTGAATAAATCGTTTAAAATGATCAATACGATGGCATGGTGGATAACCAACAACCATACCAGTAGCAAGATGTATTACATCAACACCGTTTTTTATCATTTCTTCGGGAGTATATTCAATATTCCCACCAGGACAACCACCACAACTTGTGTAACCAACAATTTCAATATCTTCATCCTTGTCGTAAATACTAAAAGCACCTTCTCGATTTTTCATTGATCTAAAACATTTCCCCCCAGCACAATCCTTGTATCGATCACAAATAATAATTCCTATTTTAGTTGTTCTTTTCATGGTAAGCTATTTTTTATAATTAGAAATAATCAGTTCTATTTCGCTCATTTTAAAACCATATTGTTTTCGTAAATGGCCTAATTGATCTGATCCTGAAACCGAAGAAGGAAGATCTAGTTTACTTTTAAAATAATCTTCCGGTATATTATATTTTCTTGATATTTCCGATAATGTCATATAACCTTTCACCTCAATTGAAGGATCAATATCGTGGTGTTCATGTTCCTTATGCTCTTCAATTTTCTGAACTGGTTTTTCAATTTCAAAAGATTCACCTTCAGATTTATTATTATCAGAAGTTTTTGTTTCTATTTCAGCAGGAGTTACACCTTCTGATAAAGAATGAAAACGTTCTCTGCCGGTAGCCGTATCATATACATCAACCTGAATGAAAAAAGGGAAAATAACCAGTACTACCGTAATAACAACCAAAAATATTGTAGAAAAGATTCTTGATTTTTTCCCGCTAATTAAGTTTTTAAATAAACAAACTGTAAGATTCCAGTGTAAAATAATATGCAGAGCAAGTAATGCAACCAGCACCAAAGCTAAAATCAAATGTATTCTTCCCCAGTCGTGCCTGTCGAGTCCCCAAAAAGTTAGATCAACGCTTCTTCCGTATTTTATCCAGCGTTCTGTACCCGGAAGTAAAACGTATTTTATTAATAAACCTAATCCTGCAATTGCAGCCATTAATACAAACATTATTGCATCAATAATAAAATTCCACTTACCTTTACTCATAATCGAAATTTTAGTTAAACATTTAGTTCAAGTTAATACTCTTTAATACTATATCGTTTTCTTTAACATTCAAATTATTTGCTATTACCGGACATTTAGCTTTAAGCATAAAAAATACGCTTCGTTTAACTTGCGATAGCCCTTCGTAATTCCCCTGTCCCTTACTTATAACCAAATCGGCATTGTTAAACTTCTCAATAAAATTTTCATTGCATAAACTAAGAATAGTTGCAGGTGCTGTACTTCCTGAAGATATTAGTTTCGCAACTTTATCGAGACCAGAAGCAATAGCATCATCAATTATACAGTCATTTATTACAGGAATTTCACGAACGGCATAAGTAACCGGTTTTCCGAGTTCTTCAATTAATATTTTATCAAAAACCGACTCGCCTGCATTATCTCCTAAATATAAAATTGATTTAGCATTATTTAATTGATTTTTAAACGCTTCATAATCAAAAATTGCAAAATCCTGTTTCAATATCGTTTTTAAATCATCAACAATATTGAAATTTTTATTAACGCCAAGGTCAATAACATTACCTGCAATAGCAATTCTTATAGCTGTAAGCAATGGATCTGCTGATTTCATGACCTTTTGCTTTAGCTCAGGATAAAGAGATAATGCTTCTTTAATATTTGCTTTTTTTATTTCCTTATAAGGATCGTGAATCTCAGTTATTTCCCTGATTTTTTGATAAATTATATTTCCTGTTTCGGGAGGAGTATTCTCCATAGGAATTGATTTGATCATTTCGCCAACAACAGTTAGTACTTCTTTGATTTTTTTCTCATCATCCGTTGCAATTCGTGCCGTACGATACGCTTGTTGCATAAAACATGGAATACACTCCAAATAAGTCTTCATTATTTATCAAAATTTAAAACCATCCCCGACTTCAAATGCTTTATTTTAAACTCATCATAAAATGCTGCTAAAGCCGGTAACTCAGTACAATGCGATGGATATACTTCTGCAATATCCTGCGATTTTAAATACTTAATAGTTTCCTGAGTTTGTTGATTATTATATTTCAAATGAAATCCTCCAATAACTGCCCTGATTTTATTTATTCCTGTTACTTTTTTTGCGTATTCAATCATATTGCAAATACCGGAATGAGCGCATCCTGAAATAATTACAATTTCATCTTCCAGTTTAATTACCAGTCCTGAATCATCAATAATAAAATCATCTTTTTTATCATCTAATTCAAATGTAGTCGTTTGTGCTTCAAAAGAATTATTTCGTGGAATTTCGCCTAAGAAAATGATGTTTTTTGATACTTCAAAAGGTAATCGGGTATAGGTAATATCAAACTTGTTTTTTAGCTCTTTAAAAGATAACTCAAGTCCTATATTTTCACCTTGCCTGCCGGCAGGCAGGTCGCCGTTCTTTCTGTAGCGTTTCTGAAAAACATCGGGATGGCAAATCAGCTTTTTATTGCTGATGTATCTTAATCCATCGCCATGATCCCAGTGGCCGTGACTAAGCACAACAGTATTAATCTTTTCAATATTAATATTAAGTTTCTTTGCATTTTGTAAAAAAACATCAGAATGCCCTGTATCAAAAAGAATATCAACATCGTGTTCGATGTAATAGGATAATCCGTGTTCGGCGCAAAATTTCTCTGATGCCGTGTTTTCAGTTAAAACAGAAATTTTCATTTGTTATTTATTACGTTAGCTTCTATTTTCTATAATTCTTTTAAATTAAGGTGATTTCTTCCTTCTCCTTTACTCCACTCATTATCAACAATATAAATATTTTGTTGTATATTTCTGATACTTTCCAAAATACTACTATCATTCATTAAAATACAAACGAATTTATTTTTAATTCTTTTAATATTAGGGCCAAAAACCTTGGAAACAACTACTTGTATATTTTCACCTTTAAATAAACTTGTAACTCCTTTTGCTTTTTCAGGATCAGCATGAATACTTTCGTCATCTTCTTCTGTTGTATTTATTATTCTTTTTTTAAACTCTGAGTCTGTTTCAGAAATTTCATACACATCATAATACTCAGCATCTCCAAAATGCCTGTCCATAAATGTTTTTCCGTCATCTGTTGCAAAAGCCACTTTTATTGCCATAAAATCTATCATTTTTCTACTGTTAATAATCGTACATAATTTTTGAAATAGAATTTCAAAACTCCTTAAACACACGCGCCAGAGAAAAACCCGGTGCTTCAACATTTAAATCCAGAAAATATCCAAAAGGTGTTTGCTCAACAGTAAATCCTGAATTAGTTAAACGTTCATCGATATTATCGAATAATGATTTTGTAAATTCAGGATTTGCTTTGCTTTCAGACAAATGCGCAAACGAATGCAATATGATATGTTTCGTGTTATTTTTACCCGCAATCCATTTTAAATTTTTAAGAAGTTTCTTTTTAACTTCACTTGCTTTTTCTTCATCTTCTTTTTCGACCTGAATAAATGCTGTCTGAACATTTTCATATTCTTTACCTTCACTAAAATCAGGCATCGACTCAATTGTTTTGATTGTAGGTTTATACGAAAACCGGTTCATATATATCATTAAAAGTTTCATTCGTTCATATTTTACATTATTTTTTTATTTGAGAAATAATACTTTCTGCTGCTTTAATTAAAATTGGTTTAGTTGGAGCACTTGTTAATAAAGGGTGTGTTCCTATTTGAAAAGAAATAAACTCGTAAACAGTTACACCTTTTTGAATTGCAAGGCTGATTGTATTTATTATTTCGCCCGCTGATTTTCCACCCCATACTTCACCACCTAATATTGAACCATCACAAGGTGAAGCAAAAAGTTTAACTGATAACGGCGATGTACTCTCAAATGATCCGGGATGAGTATCAAAATCGCTGAACTTAGCAGATAGATATTCAATGTTTGCTTCAGCAGCATTACTATCATTAACACCTGCTGCTGCCATTGCTATTCCATTTATTTCTGTTGAAAAAACAGCCAATGTTCCGGTAAAATTTTTTCTGATTTTAATACCAAAAAGATTATGCCCAAGTACACGTGCTTCGGCAGTTGCTGTTGACGCCAGCATAACATGATCCATTCGTCCTGTTAAAAATCCGATGGTTTGAGAACAATCACCAACAGCACAAATATCTTTCTCTTTTGTACGCTCATAATTATCAACAATTATTGCTCCCATTTTATTGACTTCCAGTCCGGCCTTTTTTGCTAAATCAGTATTTGGTTTATAACCAATAGCCATAATTACAGCATCGCACTGTATTTCATCACCATTATCAAGTAAAACAGACGAAACAATACCATTATCCCCATTAACCTTTTCGACACGCACTGATGTTTTAATATTTACATCTGTTCCTGCTAATGCTTCAGTGGCAATCTGACTAAGTTCCTCTGAAAATGCCTTTGAAAAGCAACATTCTTCACTTTCAATCAATGTAACATTTTTATCAGGATTTAATGCAAGTTGTTCAGCAACTTCGGCACCAATAAACCCTCCACCAATAACTACGATATTCTTTTTTGATTTTAATTCTTCATAAATCTGTTTTATATATTCGTAACTTTTCTTTATATAAAATACATTTTCGAGGTCGTGTCCTGGTATAAAATCAGGAATAACTACTTTCGAACCTGTAGCAAAAACAAGTTTTTCATAGCCAAATTCATTTCCTGCTTCAGTTAAAACTGTTTTGTCTTTTATATTGACATCAGTAATTTTTTCTGTTATAACATCACCACCCAAATCTACAAATGGTTTCGGACCCATAACATTTTTATCAACACCGTCAAGCATGTGAAAAACATATGGGATTCCGCAAGGAACCAATCCCTTTTCTTCTTCTTTAAACAACAACATTGATTTCTCAGGATGTTGCTTTTTGGCCGTTACACCTGTAATTATTCCTGCAGGGCCACCTCCGATTATTATTACATCGTATTTTTTCATCTCTAAAATTCTTTTAAATTGTTATTCTTATATGCTCCATATGCTTCTTTTACAGACATTTGTCCAGCTCCGATATAAATTTTTATTCCGGCCTTTTCTAAAACTGTGGCTGCATTACCCCCTGGCCCATTGCCCGTAATTAGTACTTCAGGACCCATTTCAAATAATTTTTGAGAAGTTTTTGGTCCTGCTCCATGAGCCTCATTTTCAATCTCTCTATTATCAAATGATGTAAATTCGTCTTTTCCATCATCATAAACTAAAATAAATTCAGTTCTTCCAAATCGTGGATCCATTTCTGATTCCCATTCTGTTCCTTTTGCTGTAAATGCTATTTTCATTTGTTTATTATTTTAAATGATTTGTTTTAATTTAATGTATTAATGTTATATAATTTTGCTACATGTGGTAACAAGCTACAAGCTTTTAGCTACTAGCTATTAGCCCTTAGCTTTTTAAAATATTCAATATTTTTTCACTCTAAATTAATAATTAAACAGTCTCTTAGCCTCCTCTTCTCCCATACCTTCTCTCTCATTTTCACACTTTCACCTTTTCTTTTTCTCAATTTGTATTCGCCAATTCTTTAATCTTTTCCCAACTACTGATAATTAAATTTTTCAATTCGCCCTGATCATATTCAACAATAGTTTTACCAAAAGTCATTGCCTTTGTAAAATCTTCATCATAAGGTAAACTGGCTATATACTCAATAGATTCATCATTGAGAAACTGAATAATATCCTTTGTTACATCCTTGTTTATATCATATTTATTTATAATACAACCGGCTTTTAAATTAAACTTTTTAACCAGCTCATAAACACGTTTTAAATCATGTAAACCCGATAATGAAGGTTCTGTAACCAACACAACAAAATTTGCACCTGAGAGTGATGAAACAACCGGACAACCTATTCCGGGAGAACCATCCACTATAATATAATCTTTATTGTTTTCTTCAGCTAAACGTTTAGCCTCATTTTTAACTTTAGCTACAAGTTTTCCTGAATTTTCAGCTCCAATTCCCAGCTTTGCATGTACCAGTGTATTCTCAATCTTAGTTTTAGATATATACCAATCACCCACATTTTGTTCAGGCATAGTTATAGCATCAACAGGGCATACCTTTTCACAATAGCCACAACCTTCGCAATTTAAAGAGTTAATTGTATGCTGGTCGTTTATTACAGGAACAGCATTAAAGCGACAAACATCAGCACACATTCCACAATTGGTACATTTATCTTCATCTATTTTAGCAATTACACCACTAAAAAAGTTCTCTGATTTTTCAGTTACCGGATTCATTAACAAATGCATATCAGCAGCATCAACATCACAATCCGCAATAACTGCATCATTTCCTGCGAGAACTGCTAATGATGCTGTAACAGAAGTTTTTCCTGTTCCTCCCTTTCCGGAAATAACAACAATTTCCTTCATCTCAATTATTTATTTTAAGATTTAAAATATAGTTCCTGATTTTCAGAAATTCTTGTTTAATCTCAGGTAATTCAGTATAAACTAATTCTCCTTTTGAATATAATTCAGCCACCTTTCTGCTATTTGGTATTTTTGCAAGAATTGGAATATTGTCTCCCTCACAGTAATCAACAACATCATTATTACCAATTCCATAACGATTTATTACCACTCCAAAATCTTTTTTTAATTCTTTCATTGTTTCCACGGCTAATTTCAGGTCGTGCAAACCAAATGGAGTAGGTTCTGTTATCAGTATTACAAAATCTACATCTTTAGTTGCTTCAATAACAGGACAGGAAGTTCCCGGCGGAGCATCGAATATTTTTACTATATTCTTATCAAAAGTTTTATCAATATAATCATTTGTTTGGGCAATTAATGGCACTGCCTGTTCCTGTCCAATATCCAGACGGCTTTCAATAAAAGATATATTTCCATTTTCATAATGATTTAATGTACCCATTCTTTGGCTGACCATTGGTAACGAATCTGTAGGACACAATTCAGAACAGGCGTAACAACTATGACATAATTCAGGGAATACTAATATTTGTGGACCCAATTGAATTACAGCATGAAAATTACAGTTCTTCTGACATTCACCACACAAAGTACAGGTATCTTCTTTCCATTCAGGAATCATCTTGTACTTTATTTCTTCTTTTACTAATTCACCTTTAATAAACAAACCTGAATTTGGCTCTTCTACATCTAAATCGGTCAATACAATCTTTTCAGTTTCTGCAAAAAGAGCGGTAAGATTCGTTGACAAAGTTGTTTTACCGGTACCACCTTTTCCACTAGCAATAGCTATTTTCATCAGTTAATTAAAAAAAATTTATTATATTTTTTTATTATCAAGGAACAACTGAATTGTTTTTTCTAATGTTCTTTTTACTAAACAAACACAATCAGTTTTAGCACTTGGCATACCTCCAAGATGTTCAATAATATCATCTTCAATAATATTTTTAGCAAATAAGATTTTTTGGCCTTTAATCATTTCCATAAGTGCAGAACCAGCAGAAAAAGCTCCCGCACATCCTATTGCTTCAAATTTTGCATCCGTTATAATTTCAGAATTAATTTTTAAAAAAATTTCATTGTATCACCACAATGTCCGGTATATGATAAAGAAACACTCGGATTTTTAATGCTTCCAACATTTACTTTTTTTGTAAAGTATTCAATTGCCTTGTCTGAGTAACCAGATTTTTTTAATAATTCATCCATTTTAATGGTCACACAAATTTTGGCCTGTTTGTAACTGATCGTTTAAATAATGCTCAACTAATTCGGAAGGAGAACCATCCTGTACGCCCATATGAACTTCAATATTATTCTGAGCAAACAAATCCTGAGCTTTTTGGCCCATTCCTCCTGCAATAATTACATGTACTCCATGATCGGCTAAAAACTTTGGATATACTCCTGGTTGGTGAACCGGCGGAGTAATGAATTCTTCCTTTATAACTTTATTGTCTTCCACATCAACAATTGCAAATTTTTCACAATGTCCAAAGTGTGCCGTTAACTTATTTCCCAAAGTAGGAATCGCAAATTTCATTTTCATAATATTCTTAATTAATTTTGTGATTTATTATTTATTTTGATTTAATAATTCTTCTCTAATCATTGTATGACCACATTTGGGACATTTAAGTGTTGTACATTTTACACCCTGTTGATGAGATACTTTTTCACCACATTTTGCGCAAACGCAGTATCCTCCAGCACCAAAACCACCACCGTTGTTACGGCCTCTTCCGCCACCGCGACCGAGTCCTTTTCCTGAATTTTTCATTTTTATTAATTTATCATTTTACAAATTAGAAATATAAAAAGACCATTAGCATAAAAACACACAAACTAAACCAAAATATAACTATGATATTCTTATAAGCTAACGGCCTTTTTAACAAACCTTACACTAACTTAGATTTTCAAGTTCTTTTTCAAGAAATACTAAGCGCGCTTTCAAACTATTTATTTCATTTTCAATCAAATTCATATTTGATTTTTGAGAGTTTTCTGAGTTTTCTTGAAAAGACATATTATTATTACGAAAAGATAAACCTCTTCCTCTCGCATTTTG
>JAUWQL010000198.1 GCA_030611105.1 Bacteroidales bacterium | reverse complement strand
TGAATATCGGCTGTCCGACAAATTTTATTTCTGTATTTTTGTTCATGTTGTATTATGTTTCTGTAAAAACAATATTACAACTTTGAGGGGAAACCTTTGGGGAGTACCCTCTTTTTAATTATTTTAATCGGACACTAGTGACTTTTTATTAATATTTAAGTTTTAATCTGATTTTGAACATATCGTTGTTTTACTTCACCGGTTTCGGTATTAAATATTATTTTTCTTCCATTTTTACCACCAACACTTGAGCTAACCACACGGATATTTAATTCTTTTAATTGTTCCCAAGCAAACTGAATATTTCTATCCCCAATATGAAACATCGGATTCTTTGTTTCTATAACTTCTCCTCCTCCAAAAACTTTTGCAATAATATTAATCTTTTTACTTCCCAACGAATACAGTTTTTCTAACAGTTTTTCGATTGCAATATTACCATATTTAGGAGAAGCTAATCCTTCTCCATTCCAGTATGGAAGCATATAATGACACATACCTCCGGTTTTTAATATAGTATCCCAGAAGCAAACAGCCACACATGAACCTAAGATAGTGTTTATTTGAAAAGGCTTTTCGCTTGCAAACAGAGCCGCCGGATATAAAAAATGTGATTCAAGCTTATCCATTATGAAAAGAAGATTTAAAAGGTTTCCGGTTCTATATCAAAGTCCTTTTCATCATCAAAAAACAGTTCATTGCCATCAAATGCAAAACCGCTAACCTGAGATTCACTTTCAGGAATTGAGATTGTAAAATTAGCTCCCTTGCCTACCTCGCTCTGAATATCAATACTTCCATTTAATAAGTCAAGTAATGCTTTATTAATTGACAAACCAAGTCCATGTCCCCTATGAATTGAATCAATTCCGGAATCCAGTCTTTTAAATCTATCAAAAATTATTTTTTGATTTTCTAAAGATATACCTGTTCCATAATCTTTAACAGAAACAATCAATTCATTTTTATCGATACTTGCATTAATTATTATTTCTTTGTTTTCGGAATTAAATTTAGTGGCATTACTTAATAAGTTAGACAAGATCAATCTTAGTTTTTCCGGATCAGTCTTAAAAAAGAAAGTCTTATTATTTTCCTGTTTAATATTAAATTGAAAAACAATCTTAATTTTCTTCTTTTTCGTTATATATTTGAATGACTCGATAACACTTTCCATTAATTGCTTTATATCAACATTTAAAATTTCCGGAAATATTTCTCCAGCTTCAAGTTTTGCTGCAACAAAAATATTACGAAGTTGAAAATCAAGATTAAAAGCTTCCGAATATATCAACGACACCATAGAAAACGCTTTCTTCCAGTTCTCCTTTTTTACTGATAAAATACTTTTAGAAAGTGCTAATATAGAAGCAAAAGGATTAATTATTTCATTGGTAATATTTGAAATAAAATGAGTTTTAAGGGCTTCAGAATCTTCCAGCTTTTTATTAACTTTTATTAATTCTTTATTAAGCTCCTGAACTTCTTTAAGGCCATTTTTATTCTGCTCAAAACGTTTTTTAAGCTCATCAATTAGTTCCTTATCGGTTAAATCACTCATGGTATATAAATTTAAATTCGTTTGAATATTGTTGGTTTTATTTGTTCTAACGGGAGGTTCATTGCCATAATAGATTCCGAATGACCTATGAATAAATATCCTCCACTTTTTAATTTATTACACAACTTACCAATTACCTGCTCTTGTGTTTCCCTGTCAAAATAAATTAAAACATTTCGACAAAAAACAACATCAAAAACTTCAGCTATATTATATGTATTATCCATAAAATTCAAACGCTGATAGTTCACTTTATCTCTTAAGATTTTCACAACGCGAACTGTTTTCTTTTCTTTATCCTTACTTTTTAAAAAATATTTCTTTTTAATTTCAAGCGGAATATTTTCAATTCTTTCTTCTTTATAAACAGCTAATGCAGCATTTTGAAGTATTTGTGTAGAGATATCAGTCCCTGTTATTGTGAAATCAAATTTAGGATTTTTATTCTTAAATTCATTGAGAGTTATTGCAATGGTATATGGTTCCTCCCCACTTGAACAACCTGCGCTCCATACTTTTAAATTGTAATTAAATCTTTGATCATTTATAAAATCAATAAGTACGGTATCAATTAAAAAATCGAAATGAACAGGTTCCCTGAAAAAATCTGTTTTATTAGTACTAACAACATCTAACATGTGAATAATTTCCTTTTTTTGTCCTTCAGGGCTAAAAACATAATCGGCATATTCTTTATACGATAATATTTTTAATTCTCTTAATCTTTTTTGTAAGCGGCTTTGCAGCATTATTTTTTTAACAGGAGGCATTTTTATACCCGACTGTATAAATATAAAATCGCTTAAACGATTAAAATCATCGTTTGTCATTTTTGCACTAAATATCTGATTTAAATCAGGAACAACCATAATAAAAATTTAGTTTTGAAAGAGAGGGATATACCCTCTCTTTATTTATCAAAAGATGTATAAATTATGAACCCTAACCAAAAACCTATGAATCATCTTTTGAAATTTATTAGATAATTAGAAATTTTCGTATTCGTTATCTATATTTTTATCATCAGTCAACTTAATGTCTACACCACCTAATGATTTATATTCAGGAGTTTTTTGTTTAAATCTTGGTTGCTCTTTAATTTTAGGTGGTTTTTGATTTACTCTTTTATTTTCAAATTGCTTTTTACCTGCAGATAACTGCTTCTTATTACCTAAATCAAAATATGCAATACCGTCTTTTAATTGCTGCGCCTGGGCTGCCAGCTCTTCGGAACTTGTTGCCAATTCTTCAGATGATGCAGCATTTTGTTGGGTTACCTGGTTTAACTGTTGTATTGCAGAATTTACCTGGTTGGCACCTGAATTTTGTTCCATACTGGAAGCTGCAATCTCTTGAACAAGTTTCGATGTTTTTTCAATATCAGGCATAATTTTAGTCATTAAACCTCCTGCTTCTTCAGTTAATCTTAAACTTTGAGTTGATAAATCAACTATTTCATCGGCTGCTACTTTGCTACGTTCTGCAAGTTTTCGTACTTCAGCCGCAACAACTGCGAAACCTCGCCCGTGTTCACCTGCACGCGCAGCTTCTACTGCTGCATTTAAAGCTAAAATATTTGTCTGAAATGCAATATCATTAACAACTGTTATTTTTTCTACAATTTGTCTTATAGAATTTAAACTTTCCTGTGAAGCACTTGCAACTTTTTCAATTCCTGATGATGCTTCAGTAGAAATTTTCTCTGTTTGCTGCGCATTATCTGTATTCTGTTGAATATTTGCAGCCATTTCTTCCATTGATGAAGAAACTTCCTCTGCCGATGATGCCTGTTCCGAAGCTCCTTGAGATAATTGTTGTGAAGTAGAACCAAATTGTTGACTTGCCACTACAAGATTATCAGCATTAATATAAATATCTGATATAATCGATAACAATCTTGTTGATAAATCTGATAAAGAATTATTTAAAATTCCAATTTCGTTTTGAGATTTATCTTTATCAAACTTAATATCTAATTTCCCTTCTGATATTAATACAACTTTTTTTATTGCATTCTGTAAGGGTTTTTTAATCATATTTGTAATTAACACCATCGAAGCTGTTGTTAAACCCGCTACAATTACAAACGATACAACCTTGTTTATATAACCAGCTGACTGGAAGTTCGATATAAAACTTGTAAGAATTATGTTTACTACAAAAATAATTCCGATACTAAGTAAAATAGATTTCTTAAATAGTATTCTTAATACTATAAAAGCAATAGGAATTGCTACAAGAACATTTACTAGTTGGCTGATTAAAATTTCTTTCATAATTTCTAATTTTTTATTTCTTTTTTGCTTTTTCCTTTTTTACCTCTTCCTTTTTCTCAAGTTCACCTTCGCCTTCTTCAGTTTTTTCTTTAACCATAATAACGTCATCTGCAGAAAAAACTTTTTCCATATCAAGTAGCATAATAAATTTCTCGTCTACTTTTACCATACCATATATAAACTCAGATTTATATTTACTACCTATACTTGGAGGAGGCTGTATTTCGCTATCTTCAAGCTCCATAACAGCTTGCACAGAATCAACTAAAGCTCCTACCTTAACAATATCATTATCCATTTCGATTTCCATAACCACGATACAGGTATTATTTGTATATTCCGTTGGGGTCATGCCAAACTTTATTCGTGTATCAATAACAGGTAAAACTGTTCCTCTTAAATTAATAACACCTTTCATATATTCAGGAGATTTTGGAACTTCCGTAATCTTTAGCATTTCGAGAATATTAAGTACTTTGCTAACATTAACAGCAAATTCTTCATCGCCCAGATTAAATGACAGATAAGAATTAATTTTAGTAATTGTTTCAGCATTCATATTTATTTCCTCCTTTTATTTTTATTTTAAATATTTAACGTATCCTTAGAAAATTTAGCAATTATTTTATTTGTATCCATTACAAGAGCAACCGTACCATCACCTAATATTGTTGCACCCGAAATAATTTCTTGATTTTTATACACTTTACCTAAAGATTTTAGAACTGCCTGTGATTCTCCAACCACTTCATCAACAACAATACCTATTTTACGATCTTCATATGAGACAACTATAACTTGCTCACTTTCTTGTTCTCCTTCAGGCAAATCAAATTCTTCGCGTAAATAATAAAATGGGAATTGTTCTCCATCTAAAACAATAAGGTTGTTATATTTATTTACTACATTCTCATGATCTGTAGCATAAATTTTACCTACAACAGATAATGGTATTATATAAAAACTATTAGCTATTTTAACTAATAAACCATCAATAATTGATAATGTTAATGGTAATTTTATTGTTAATGTTGTTCCCTCGTTTATTTCCGATTCGAGCTCAACTACTCCTCTAATTTCTGATAATTTACGCTTAACAACATCCATTCCTACTCCGCGACCTGAAACATCTGTTACATTTTCGGCTGTTGAAAATCCGGGCAAGAATACTAAATCAAGAATTTCTTTTTTCGATAATGTTGTATCTTTCTTTATTATCCCTTTTTGAATTGCTTTACTCCTTATTTTTTCAGGATCAATACCTGCTCCATCATCATGAATTTGAATGTGAACATTTGTACCTGAATAAAAAGCTTTTAATAATATCTTTCCTTGTGTTGGCTTACCTAATTGGCTTCTTATTTCCGGAGATTCAATTCCATGATCGATACAATTTCTTAGAATGTGTAACAATGGATCTGTTAATGATTCAATAATTGTTTTATCTAATTCTGTTTCTGCCCCTTCAGCAATAAATACAACATCCTTTTTCAATTCTTTTGATAAATCCCTTACTAATCGTTGAAAACGTGTAAGCATTGTTTCAACAGGTACAAGAACAATATCAAAAGCATTATCACGTAATTGACGAGATAATTTTTGAACATCCTCGGCAATTGATAATAATTCACCATCAGC
>JAUWQL010000094.1 GCA_030611105.1 Bacteroidales bacterium | reverse complement strand
CCCCAGCCTTAAGGCTGGGGTCATGTAAGTGTCATAACTGTTGGGCTTTAGCCCTATATTGTTTACAACGCTACATTAAACCAAAACCAATATGTTTTAAAACCTGATATTTCTCCTTTTTTTTAGTAAAAATTATTCCTAATTATGCAATTGTAATTAAATAACAGATATATTAATACAAACCAATTAAATAACTAATAATCATAAAGATATGTTTAATAAATTAATCGCAGCAATGCTGCCATTCTTTCCTAAAAAATTCGTTTGGTTATTCTCAAAACCATACATTGCAGGGGAAACAGTAGAAGATGCTATAAAAGCATCAAAAGATCTTAACTCTAAAGGTATCATGGTAACTATTGATATTTTAGGAGAGTTTATTGAAACGCTTGAAGAAGCTGAAGCCAATACAAAAGAATACATTGAATTAATTGAGCGTGTTGAACAAGAAAATATTGATGGAAACTACTCAGTAAAACCTACTATGTTTGGTCTATTAATCGACAAAGATGCTTGTTACAAATACATTCGTAAAATTGTACTAAAAGCAGTTGAATATAATAATTTTATTCGTGTCGATATGGAAGATTCTCCATGTACTGATATGGAAATTGAAATTTTCCGCAAATTAAAAGCTGAATTTCCTAAAAATGTGGGATTAGTATTTCAGGCTTATATGAAACGCACACATAAAGATCTTGAAGATTTAATGGATATTCATTCCGAAGAAACTCCTTTAAATTACAGATTATGTAAAGGTATTTATGTAGAACCAAAAGAAATCGCTTTCAAAAAATATGATGAAATAAACGAGCATTTCTTACAAGATATTGAATTTTGTTTAAAAAATGGTGTTTATCCAGGTATTGCTACTCATGACAAACCAATTATTAATGGTTCATACAAATTAATTGAAGAATTGAAAGTCCCTAAAGAAAAATATGAGTTCCAAATGCTTTATGGTGTAACTCCAAAATTACGTCAATCAATTCTTGACAAAGGACATCGTATGAGAGTTTATGTTCCGTATGGTAAGCAGTGGTTTGGTTATTCAACACGCAGGTTAAAAGAAAATCCAAAAATGGCTAATCATATTATTAAAGCGATTTTCTTTAAAGGTTAGAAATAGATATTAGTAAAGAGTATTGAGATATTAGAAAAACCCGAATCGTTTGATTCGGGTTTTTTGTTTTTTAGGTTTTGACTACTTTACATGCCGTTAGTTTAAATGCTGCAATTTTCGAGAAAGGATCCAGATCGCTACGAGTTAATCTGTTTACAGGCGATTCTGAAAAATGCCATGGCATAAATAATTCACCTTCGGCTACTTGATCACTTGCCTGCAATGTGGTTTCCAGCTCTCCCTGTTTCGAAGTTACTTTCACTTTTTCGCCATCCGTAAATCCAAATTTTACCACATCACCAGGATTCATAAGAATATAAGATTCGTTAATAAAATCGGTTAATGATTTGTTTTTACGCGACATTGTTGCTGTATGATAATGATATAAAATCCTTCCGCTATTCAGGATAAACGGATATTCCTTTGAAGCCTTTTCTGATTGCGGAATATACTCAACCGGATTTAATATTCCTTTACCGTTCGGGGTATTAAACTTATCCAAAAATAAAGTACTGGTTCCCGGATGATCTTTCGTTGGACATGGCCACTGTATTCCCTGATGTTCAATACGATCGTAAGAAATACCTGCCATAATCGGAACAGCTTTTGCTATTTCATCAAATATTTCTGAGGTATTATTATAATTTCCAATATTATTACCCATTCGCTCGGCTATACCAACAATAATCTTCCAGTCTTCTCTCGCTTCACCCGGCGATTCAACCGCTTTTCGAACACGAAGAACACGGCGGTCACTATTAACAAAAGTTCCATTTTTCTCAGCGAAAGATGCTGCCGGTAGAATAACATCAGCATAAGGAGTAGTTTCTGTATGAAAAATATCCTGAACAACCACAAAATCCATCTTTTTTAAAGCTTTTTCGGTATGATTCAAATCTGGATCAGTAACCATTGGATTTTCTCCCATAATATATAATCCTTTTACTTTTTCATCATAGGCAGCATGCATAATTTCAACAGTTGTCAATCCTGGTTTTCCAGACAAATCTTCATAATTAATATTCCATATTTTTGCAACACGCTTTCTGTTTTCGTCATTTGTAATTGGAATATAACCCGGATAAACAATAGGCGAACAACCAACATCAGTAGCTCCCTGAACATTATTTTGTCCCCGTGGAGGATCGATACCGGCACGTTCTTTTCCGATCTGGCCGGTAATCATCATCATATTAATTAACGAAAAAACATTGTTTGTTCCGGTTACCTGCTGACTCATTCCCATTCCTGTTGCAATCATTGCTGTTTCAGCTTTAGCATACATTCTTGCAGCTACAATTATTTTCTCTTTAGGAACTGATGTAATTTCTTCTGTTTTTTCAGGAGTATATTTTTCCACGAGTTGCTTTAATTCCCCAAAAGCTTCTATTCCACGATCAACACGTTTTTCAATAAAATTACGATCAATTAGATTCTCCTTGATAATTACGCGGATCATTCCATTCAACAATGCAACATCGGTTCCCAATCGCGGTTGTAACCAAAGATCAGCATATTTTACCAACGGAGTCCATTTCGGGTCGCATATAATAAGTTTTTTACCGGCATAATTTCCATTTTTAACATATGTAGCTGTCACAGGATGAGTTTCAATCATATTATTACCAGTAACAAATAAACAATCAGTTGTTTCAAAATCTTCGATTGAATTACTACCTGCTCCATCTCCAATTGATTTTAGCATCGCTGTAACGGTACTTGCATGACATAAACGGGTACAGTAATCAATATTATTAGTTCCAAATACAACACGAATAAATTTCTGGAAAAGGTAATTATCTTCGTTCGTACATTTTGCCGAAGCATATCCGGCTAAAGCATCGCTCCCATATTTTTCTTTAATCTCAGAAAATTTTTGAGCAATTAAATCTAATGCTTCATCCCATTCTGCCTCTACAAATTCTCCGTTCTTTTTGATTAAAGGTTTTGTTAATCGTTCAGGGCTGTGGACATAATCATATCCGAAACGACCTTTTACACAAAGTCTACCATCATTAGGCAGTACACCTTCAACACCTTCTGATCGTACAATTTTTCCATTCTGAATTGATAATTCCAGCTGGCAACCAACACCACAATAAGGACAAGTAGTTTTAACTTTCTTTTCTATTTGATTCATTTTGATTTCTTCGCGATGTGGCTTTTCAACCAATGCACCGGTAGGACAAAGCTGTACACATTCGCCACAACCATCGCATTCTGATTCGTTCCACTGATCAAAACCTGCAATAATATATGAAGTAATTCCCCGTTCCGAGAACGAAAGAACATTTTTTCCTTGTACCTCATCACATCCTTTAATACAACGAAAACACTTTATACATTTCGAGGCATCGTAAGTTAAAACCGGAGAACTATCATCTATCTTGTAATTTAAAGCTTTACTTATATTTGGATATTTTCTATTTTCGGATTTATCTAATCCATATTGAACAACCAAATCTCTGAATTCATCTTTATAAGTACCATCATTATGATCGTTATGCTCTGCCAGTAAATAATCCAGCGTATGTTTCCTTGTTTCTTCTAATTCATCGTCAAATGCAACTACCTCCATACCATCGGCAACACTTACGGTACAAGACATAACCATTCCTTTTTGGCCTTTTATTTTTGTAACACAAAGTCGACATGCTCCTGTAGGTGTAAGTTTTTTATGGTAGCACAAACCGGGAATATTTATTCCGTTATCATGCGCTACCTGTAACAAATTTGAACCCTCAAGGGCTTTTATATTTTTACCATCAATAATTATATTAACCAAATTGCTCATATGTAAATATTTCTGATTCTAGTCTTAAAATTGATTTTCGAAATATTGTTTTAAACTTCTTATCGGAATAAGTGGTGATTGTCCTAAAGGACAAAGAGATGCCTTAGCCATATATTCAGCTTCGTACAATAATTTATCTAAAAGTTGTTTTCCTGCTAAACCATTATTTTTGGCTTCGTTCATTAATAACAATAACAGGGAAGTTCCAACTCTGCATGGTACGCATTTACCACACGATTCATGTTTAAAAAACTTTAAAATTGAATGAATCATATCAAAAATGGATCTTTCTTCCGACATAACCATAATAGCACCTGATCCTAAAACTGCTCCTTTTTCTTTTAAAGTATCAAAACCCATTGGAGTATCTAAAACTGAATCATCAACAAATGTTCCCGCTGCACCACCTAAAATTGCTGCCTTAAATCTCTTGTCATTTTTGATACCTCCGGCAAAATCAAATATTAATTTTCGTAAAGTTACTCCCATCTCAGTTTCAAAATATCCGGGTTTGTTTACATCACCACTTATTGTAAAAATTTTTGTTCCGGGAGATTTTTCTGTACCCATTGACTTGTAATGATCTGCACCATGTTCGATAATATAAGGAAGATGAGAAAAAGTTTCTACATTATTTATTAGCGTTGGCATTCCAAACAATCCTTTTTCAGCAGGAAACGGAGGTTTAATTCTGGGATATCCGCGTTTCCCTTCTAAGGATTCCAAAAGAGTTAATTCTTCGCCACACAAATAAGAACCTGCTCCCAATTTGATTTCCATTTCTAAATCAAATCCTGAATCAAAAATATTTTTACCAAGAAATCCTTTATCTTTCGCCTGATCGGTAGCAGTTTTTATGATTTGAATTGAATTTGTATATTCACCACGAATGTAAATATATCCTTTCGTTGCTCCTATTGCATATGCTGCAATAATAATTCCCTCCAACAAAACATGAGGGTCTTGTTCCATAATAACCCTGTCTTTAAATGTACCCGGCTCACCTTCATCGGCATTACAAACGATATATTTTTGCACACAGCGATTACAAATAGCTTCATTTGTAAGTTTCTTTTTCTGTCCAGTTGGAAATCCTGCTCCTCCCCGACCTCTTAATTTAGAATCAATAATCAGATCAATAATATCATTGGATTTCATTTTTAATGCTTTTTTCACATTTTTGTACCCACCAATTTCCAGGTATTCATCGATACTATTAGGATTATATTTTCCTGCGTTTTTTAGTGCTATTCTTTTTTCTGAAACCACAGTTGCTATGATTTTTAATCGTTTAATTTTATGTTTTGAATTATTTCCTTAATTTTTTTAGAATCAAGGTATGTATACACTTTATCGTTTATCATCATTACCGGAGCCTCTGCACAATAACCAAGGCACTCCGAGGCTTCAACTGAGAACATTAAATTATCAGTACATTCACCAATATCAATACCAATATTTTGCTTGATCTCTGTAAGAACAATTTCTTTATCAAGCATATGACAAAGTGGTGATTTACACACTCTAATAACGTATTTACCCCTTGGCTTTAAGCTAAACATCGAATAATACTTAACTACACCATAAACTGCACTGTAGCTTGTATTTAAATACTCAGCAACCAATTTTAAATCTTCATTAGTTAAAAAATTATTTTGATTATTATTTTGTAACTCGTGCAAAATATTGAGCATATTGTCTTTATTTGGCTCAAATTTTGAAATTATCGATTGTTCATCCATAGAAAACTATTTACATAATGTATCTTATAAATATAAAGCATGTATCCAAATATATCAATATATAGAAATAATATAGATTGATTTTAATTTAAAACCCCGATGAAAATTATAAATCACCGGGGCATAAAACGGTTTTATAATTATTTTAACAACTCAGCTACAGCCTTATAGTAATCTTTTTCGACCATTAAATAATCATCATAAACCTGATAGAAATAACTTATTTCCATAAAATATTCAATACTTGAAATTTCTCCGAGGTTTAGAGACTTTTTAAGTAACTCAATATTATTTAAGGTCATTAAGGTTGATTTGTAGTTCTCCAGATTTTCTCTTAAAGTCTGAGCCTTTTCATAATATATGTTTGTTTCAGATCTTATTTTTTCAGTATTTAACTGATTATTTAACATATAATATTCTGATTCAAATTTTGCTTTTTTTATTGCAGAACTACTACCCCATAACGGAACCGATAAACCTACAATTATACCTCTGAATTTTTCGTCGGCAACAGTTTCTCCTCCATATCCCAAACTAAATTCGGGTAATTGCAAATTCTTTGTTACCTTAAATAATATAGCTGAAGATTCTGCCTGACTCTGAAATAATAAAGCCCCCGGATCAGAATTAATTTTATCATTCATTATAGATTCAGCGTCGGATATATTTGTATCTGTGTAATCTGCTAAACTTAAATCCAACTCTTGTCCTCCATTCAAATAAGCCAGTTGTTTTTCAACTGATATAATTTCCGTTCTATTTACATTTAAATGATTCTGGACATGCATTAAATGAAGTTTTGCTTTATTTACTTCGAGAATATTGGCATCTCCCGATTCAAGCTTTTTTGTATATGCTGCCATCACATTTTTTGCCTGCTCAAGTCTTTTCTCAATTTCTGCACCCTGCTTACTTAAATAAACATATTCAATTAGAAGTTTTTGTGCTTCAAAAATAATATTCTGCCTGAGTAGTTGTTTATTTAATTCTTCCTGAGAAATCATCAGTTTTGAATATCCTGACTGATTTCTGTGATAGCATGGCATTTGAAATGACTGACTTATCTCGAATGTTTCTTTTGGTCCGGGGTTATCAGAATTATTTGGGAAATATCCATACGAAAACTGAGGCCCTGAAGGTAAAACAGCATGTTTATATTCATAAGTTTTACTCTCGTAATATTTTTGTCCGACTTTAATTTCAATATTATTACTTTCTATTATTTTCAATATTTCCTCAATTGATTGTGCAGATACTCCCGACGAAATCAAAATAATTAATACTACTGTCAATATCAGTTTATTTTTCATTTTCCTCATTTTTTTGATGTATTAACAAATAAATTACCGGAACAACATAAATATTTAAAAATGTTGAGCTTAGCAATCCTCCCAAAATAACAACCGCCATTGGGCTTTGAATTTCGTTTCCCGGCTTATCGCCTGCAATTGCCAATGGTATTAAAGCGAGGGCAGCAGTAAGAGCAGTCATTAATATAGGATTTAACCTGTCAAGCGAACCTCTTAAAACCCTATCATATACACTTATTCCTTTTTCGGCCATATTCCTGTATCTTGAAACAAGTAAAATTCCGTTACGCGTTGCAATTCCAAACAATGTAATAAATCCAATTATAACAGGAATACTTATAACTCCGGATGTTAACCTGATTGCAATAACTCCTCCAATTAATGCTAAAGGAAGATTTAATAATATAATCCATGCAAGCCTGGTGCTTTTAAACTCCTGAAACAATATCAGGAATATTATCAAAATTGCAATTATTGATGTAACAGCTAAAGTCTTTGAAGCACTGGCAGCACTTTCAAATTGTCCGCCATACTCAACACGATAACCTTCAGGTAAAATAACATGATCATTAACCCTTTCAATAATATCTTTTACAACACTCCCAACATCGCGATCGGCAACATTAACCGAAATGACTATTTTACGCTGAACATTTTCTCTGCTTATTGTATTAGGTCCTGATGATGATAAGATATCTGCCACATAGTAAAGCGGGATTTTTTTGCCATCATGTGTATCAATCATGGCTTCACGGATCGATTCAATGGAATTCCGGTATTCATCATCGAAACGAAGAACAAGATCAAATGATTTTTCATCTTCGAAAACATCGGATACTTTTTCACCTGCAAATGCATAATTAACAAACTCAAGTAATTTATTAAGAGGAATACCGTATTTAGCAAGCATATCGCGTTTTGGTTTGATTTTTAACTGAGGAATTTCTATTTGCTGTTCAACAAATAAATCACCTATCCCTTCAATATCCTGAATTTCGCTTTTAATAACATTTGCAAGCTGAAACATCTCATTTAACTCGTTACCAAATAATTTAATAGCAATATTTGCCTTTGTTCCGGAAAGCATGTGATCCATACGATGTGTAACCGGCTGCCCTACTTCTATAGTTGCACCTTTTATGGTTCGAAGCCGTGTTCTTACATCAGCCAGAAATTCAGCCCTCGATCTGTCTTTTAATTCAAAAGGAGCATCTATTTCCGAAACATTAACGCCAAATGAATGTTCGGCAAGTTCAGAACGACCTGTTCGCCTTGCCACTGATTTTATTTCAGGAATATCAAGTAATATATCATCTGCCTTTTTACCAAGTTTATACGATTCGTCCAAAGAAATCCCCGGTAAAGAATTTAAATTAATTGTAAGCGAACCTTCGTTAAGCGGTGGTAAAAAATTGCTTCCGAATCCTGTAAATAAAACAATTGCAATAACAAGCAATCCAAATGCAAAACTTAATAAAGCAGCTTTTTTATTTAATACCCATTTCAGGCTAGCAGAATAGAATCTGTTTAATCTCCTCTCTAACCAACTTCCGTTATTATGTTTTTTTAATCGCTTCTCATTGGTAAGTAAATAACTACATAAAACAGGGGTAATTGTAATTGCCACAATAAGAGATGCAAACAATGCCACAATATATGAAATGCCTAAAGGTTTTAACATACGGCCTTCCATGCCCCCCAGAAAGAACAAGGGCACAAATGCAATAATGATAATAATTGTAGCATTCATGATTGAAGGCCTGATTTCAATTGAAGCGTCGAATATAACTTTTATCGGGTGTTCACGATGATTTTTTTTGCAGCCGACATTCTGTCGTAGTCGTTTATAAACATTTTCAACATCAATAATCGCATCATCAACCAGAGAACCAATGGCTATTGCCATTCCTCCCAGGCTCATTGTATTAATTGTAAATCCCAGTGCTTTTAGCACAAGTATTGCGACTAGTAACGAAAGCGGGATTGCCAAAAGTGAAATCAGAGTTGTTCTGTAATTCATCAGAAATAAAAAGAGAATAATAATCACAAAAAATGATCCTTCAATCAATGCTTTTTTAACGTTGTTTATTGAAATATTGATAAATTCAGACTGGTTATAAATGTCTGTATGAAAATAAATTTCATCTCCGATATTTTTCTTAATATCAGCCAATGATTCATTTATTCTTTTTGTAAGTTCGATTGTATTTACATTGGGTTGTTTGGTTATCGATAAAATCACAGCTTTTTTACCACCGTAAGATCCATCACCAATTTTTGGAGAACTCCCAATTTTTACGTTAGCAACATCAGAGATTTTAACGGGATAATTCCTGGCCATTTTAATTACAACATTTCCCAGTTCATCCGTATTATTTGTTCGTATTACACCCTGAATCATATACTGATTACCATATTGTTCAATAAACCCTCCCGATGCATTTTCGTTCATTAACTGACAGGTTTCAATAATTTCACTTAACGAAACATTGAAGTATTTCATTAATTCAGGATTTACCAATATCTGATATTCTTTATACTCACCTCCAATTATTGACACCTGTGCCACACCTCCTATTGAAAGTAATCTCGGGCGAAGGTTCCATTCTGCAATAGTCCGTAATTCCATCGGCGACTTTGTATCAGATGTAATGGCTATTAACATTATTTCGCCCAGAAGCGATGACTGTGGTGCAATAAAAGGATCGCCAGCCTGTGTTGGTAACTGATCTTTAACAGCAACCAGCCTTTCGGTAACAGTTTGTCGTGCATTGTAAATATCTGGTCCCCAGTCAAATTCAACCCATACAATAGAAAATCCCATGGATGAAGATGAACGAACCCGACGAATATCTGTTGCTCCGTTTACTGATGTTTCTATAGGAAAAGTTACAAGTTTCTCCACCTCTTCAGGTACCATACCGTGTGCTTCGGTCATAACAACTACTGTAGGAGCAGTTAGCTCAGGAAAAATATCAACTTCCATTCTTGATGTTACATACCCTCCGGCCAGAAGCAATAAAACCGAGCCAAAAATTATCAGCAATCTGTTTGCCAGCGAAAATTTTATAATTTTATTTAGCATAATTATCAGGTTTAGTGTGAATGACTATGAACAGGGAGTTCACTTGACATACTTGCCAACTTAACAAAATATGTTCCTTCTGTTACTATAATCTCTCCGGCCAACAATCCTTCTTTGACTAAAATATGAGTTCCGTTACTATCACCTAAAACGACACGACGTTTCTGAAATTTATCATGCTCCTCTTCTACAAAAACAAAATAATTGTCTTGCTCTTCAATTAATGCAGATTCAGGTACAACAATAACATCCTTCAGCTCCTTACCTTTTAAAAAAACCTGTGCATACGAACCGGATAGTAATTCTTTATCATTTCTGATTTCAAAGATTACCGGGATATAATAGCTTTTACTATTTATAGATTTGCCATATGAAATAAGTTTCCCGTCTAATGTTTCGGTATCGTAAACTTTTTCGCTATTATTAATTAAAAATGTAGCTGATTCTATTTCTGACAAATTGTGTACGTGCTTTTGAGATACTTCAGCTTTCAGCCTTAATTTATCCTGTTTTGCAATAATGGCTAATTTTTGTCCAATCTCTACATACTGACCCTCCTCAACAAAGTACTCTTTCACAAAACCTTTTACCTGAGAAACAACCATCCCACTACCCTTATTATATGATTTTGCAATTAATTCATACTCGAATTTTGTATTTAAGTATTCAAGTTTAATTTGTTGATATTCCTTTTCAGATATAATATTGTCATTAACTAATTTTTCGGCCCTCTCAAAATCCAGTTTTGCTTTTTCGAAGTTTGATTTTGCAGTATTATACTTTAATGCAATGTTATTATCAACTATATTATCTCCGGAAATCTGAAAAAGAATTTGATCAGGGTTAACATTAATACCTTCTGCCAAGCCAGCTAAAAATTTGACTATACCTGTATTGGCTGCTACAACTATAATTTCACCCGATGGTGAATTTATTATTTCGCCACTTGTTTTAATAATCTGATGAAATGACTGTAACTGTAATTTTGTTGTTTTATACTCGTGCTTATGACCATGTTCTTCCAGTTCCGTAAGACTACGTTCTTCTGCTGAATGATCGTGTGCTTGTTCTTCGGTTTTGTTAGCATGATCGTGATCTGTATGTTCGGATTCCTGATTTGAGTGTTCGTTTGTTACAGTTTCGTGTGTATGACTATGATCATCATTATGTTTACAACTCATCATGGTTATATAAACCATTGAAATGAGAAGAATAACTAATTTCCTCATTGTAAAAAAAATAAATATTTGTTTGATTTTTAAATTTTAAATCTCTATGAATCAAACTAACTGAGGTGGTCCCCGAAGATGATTAGATTGTGGTATCTGATCAGAAACAAATTCAAAGTAAAAACTATTATTGCATGTTTCTAAAAACGAAATGTAGTTAAAAAATGTATTTTCGATATTTGCAATAAAAATATTATCAATAGAAATCTTAGTTAATACCTCAACATGAAAATGACATACATGATCATTGCAATCATGATCGCAGTTTTGAAATTCAGTATTTTCTTCAAAAATTGAATGCTGAGCATGATTGTGATTACATTCAGCTTGATAGTTTTCTGAATGATGATGATGTGGAACAATACTATGAGCAAAAATTATTGTCCACGCTAAAAACAAAAAAGGTAATATTATATACTTATTTTTCACCACGAGCCAAAGATAAAGAATAAATTGAATTAAACATATAACATAAAAAAGAGGAGTGTATTTGCCACTAAATCACCAAAACACCAAAATAATTTGGTTGATATTGTTTATTTTGTGAAATTTGGTGTTTTAGTATTTTTTAAACTAAAACTACATCCAAAATCACAAAATGAAAGTAAGAATTATTCTATTATCTCTTCTAATAAATATCCTATTATTTACGAAATTATCGAATGCCCAAGAGGACTTAAATTATTTTGAAGTAAGCGAAAATCTTTATGCAATCGAGAATCCACATGGAGGGAATATTGCATTTTTAGTAACCAGAAAGGGAGTTGTTGTTATTGATGCCGGAGCTACTCCAAACAATGGTAAAGAAATTGTTTCGGTAATAAAATCCGTAACTAAAAAACCAATAAAATATTTAATATTAACTCATCTTCATGGCGATCATATTAATGGAGTTGCCGGTTTTCCTAATGATATAAAAATAATTGCGCATCAAAATTTGGCAAAAAACAATGCTTCTTTTAATACGGAGAAACTAGATAATTATATAAACAATGTACTTCCGGGTTATTTAGTAAATCTAAAATTGCAGATGGGTTCGGTAAAAGATAAAGAAAGTGAAGAATATATTGCACTTGAACAAGATTATAATACAAATAAGGAATATTACGAAGATATCAAAAATATAAAATTCAGAAAACCTGATATTACATTTGAAGATTATTACAGATTCAAAATTGCTGATGAAAGAATTATGCTGGAATTTCCTGGTCCCGGGCACACAAATGATAATATAGTGGTAAAATTCTCAAATCATAATGTTATACATACCGGTGATTTAGTATTTAATAAATGCTTCCCTTATTTAATAGTTGATCATGGTGTAGATGTTTACAACTGGATAAAAATTTTAGATGATTTATATGAGGAAAACATTACAACAGTAATCCCGGGACATGGTGAAGTTGGACGCAAAATAACATTAAAAGATCAATCTGATTACTTTAAAAATCTCTCTTATCAGATTGAAGCACTGAAAAATGCCGGATATAATTTAGAAGATATCAAAAAAAGAATTGACATTAAGGATTTTGATCTGGAAGGAAATGAAAATCAGTTTCCTGTAAATATTGAAGTTATATACACAGAGCTTGTAAGCAAAGGTGTTGAATGGTGGGAGTTTTAACTAAAAGTAGATAGATTTTAGTATCAAGATAAAATGATAAATAACATAAGGCGTTATGTTGTTTTGAATTTCGTGTAATTTTGTGTGTTAGTGCTTTCGTGGCAAAAAAAATAGCCACAAAAACACTAAACCACTAAAACTCACAAAAAAATAATTACAATAAATTACCAATTTTCAAACCAAAATATATAGTTCGCGGCAATGATGGCCCGTACAAATATCCCGGGTCTCTATTTTCACCTATATCCAGATCATCCTGATAAGAATTAAACATATTTTTTATACCTACAAATAATTGTAAGCTGGCTCCATTTAATCTATATTGGTAACTCAACTTTGCTCCCAAATCCATAAATGAATCTGATTCTCTTAATTCTCCTGCATCAGGATCAGCTATTGTAGGTCCATAATAAGGAACTAACATGCTTCCGGTGTAGTTTCCTGTTGCCGAAAAACAAAAATGTTTGGTAAAATCCCAATCAATAGCTGCATAGCCATACTGATCCGGTGTTCTGAAAAACGTTTTTTCATTAAACTCTTCTTGTGGATCTTCATATTCGCTTTTTTGAATTGTATATCCACCGGTAAAAGTAAAATTACCGGTAGGAACCAAATTTAATTCTAAATTTACTCCTTTAACTATGGCTCCATTCTCTGCATTTATTCTTGTGTAAATTATAACCCCATCTTCTGTTGGATGTGGTGCCTGAGTATTAGCAAAAGCATCATTTAGTTTCGTATAAAACCCTTCAATTAAAAATCCTGTATTTACTTTTCCTATTAGTTTATTAAAATCAAGCGAAGCCATGTAACTATGACCGGTTTCCTGTTTCAGGTCAGGATCATTTTCATGAAGAACCTTTCTGGAACCCGAAGTTTCAATATGTAAGTCTTCATCAAAGATTTGTGGCGCACGATATCCCTGTGAGTAACTAGCACGTGCCTGTAAGTATTTCTTTATATCATATTTAACTGTTACCCTGGGACTAAATACATCTCCTGATTTCTCTGAATTATTAACTTTATTTTCGATATTGTAATGATCGAAACGAGCACCAACTGATACATTTAATTTATTAAAACTTCTTTCATACTGAGCAAACGCACCATATATACTAGATACCTGATCGGCAATAAGCATATTTTCAGTATGAGGAATAACTAGTTCACCACTCACAAATACTGCATTATCATAATCAGGATGACCTAATTTTTTATCATCTAAAGTTTCGCCCCTATATTCTATACCACTAACTAAATTAGAACTCGCAAATTTTGCATTATACTGTAATCCCATATTAGTTGTAAATCCTTGGGTTTTGCCATAATCTTTCATCGATTGTCCTGCCCCATAATAAGAATCACGATCAACAAATTGCCCTGAAACAAATACCGATAATTTATCTTCATCTCTAAGAAACTGGTCGAATGAAATTGCTCCTGTTGTAATTTTATGATCAATAGCTTCTGCAATATCTGCTTCATGCTTAGGCAAAGCAAATTTATTACCACCTCGTCTTTCTTCATTTATAGTAAAAAAGTCAATAGCTATTTTATTTCTATAACCAAAACGATGAAATAATCTGGTTCCTACTGTTGTATTATTTAAATCCGACACTTCAGAATAATCGTCTCCATTGGCATCAAAAGGATCACGATTTCTATGAAAACCATATATTGCCATTCCTGTTTTACTATCATGTGAAACAATTGATGTATTAAAATTCATACTATAATCCAATGCAGGATTACCTGCATTTTCTAGTCCAACTCCTGTATATCCTGATGTAACAGATGCTTCGTATGAATTATTTATAGGATCCTTTAATATTAAATTAACCGTTCCGGCAATTGCATTACTTCCGTATAAAGCAGATCCTCCTCCACGAACAACTTCTATTCT
>JAUWQL010000110.1 GCA_030611105.1 Bacteroidales bacterium | reverse complement strand
CAGAAAGAAACGGGCTTAACAAGGCGTGGTGTAGAATATAACATTGACAAACTCAAAAAAGAAGGTATTTTAAATAGAATTGGTCCCGACAAAGGTGGTTATTGGGAAATAACAAGTACGGAATAAAGTTCGGAATAAGATCTTACGTAACAGGCACATCCCGATGAAAAATCGGGAAAAGCCTTTTTCTCCACACTAAGGACTTTCATTTTTACACTAGGTCTCTCCCTCTACCTATTAAAAATGAAAGACCTTATTTTGCTTAGAAATTTATTTCAATCCCTTAAGCAAAGGTACATCAGATTAAAGAACCCGTAAAGACCAGGGCGAGTGTTCTGCCGCAGGCGCAACACAGAACAGTCTTGACTGAACCTTTAATCTGGTTGAATAAGTGGCTTAACAGATTGAATTAAGGATGATTGTAACTAAATCTAGCTATTATTTCCTTAATCTATTGATGAATCGATTATTTTGAGTTTACCTTCTGTATGTTCAAGAAATGCATTACTTTTCTCCAAAATAAGTTGCATATCATCCATATTTTCACCTAAAATAGTTGCACTGAATTCATGAGCACGAGTAAGCATTCTAATATAGGATTTTGGCTCTCTTTGTCTTGTGAGTTTCCTCAAAGCACCTAAATAGTCATCACGGTAAACAGTTGGTATTATTATTTTTGCTTGTTTTGCTGTTGCTAATTCTGCATTCATCATTACTCTTGCAATACGTCCATTCCCATCTAGAAAGGGATGAATTTCACTTAAAACGAACATTATGTATGCTGCTCTTGCAAATGGATGTTTAATAGCCTGGTAAAAATCAAAAGCCTTTAGAATAGTACCTTTTACAAGATTAATATCAACGAATGCAGTTTGGCCTGCAAAGTTGTCTTGATCCTTAAATTTGCCTGGATTCTTATTCTGCCTGGCTCTCAGTAAAACTTTGTGCCTATATTTTAAAATGGAAAGAAGTTCTTCTGCCGACTTTGGAATAATACTCATTTCTTTAAGATTGGAAACAATTTGATATGTTCCTAATACGTCATGAGAGTCCTCATTTCTTGCCAAAAGGGGCTTTTGAGTTATTATTATTTTTTTAGCATCTTCAACTTCGAACATTGTTCCTTCAATATAATTTGAAAAATAGCTTTCAAAAAAAGCAAAATTTTTAAATGCTTTGATACTAATATTCCTTTCCTCTTGAGATTTAAACTCCTGATTGTTTAATTCTCGAAATAAAAGTTCAAAAAGTTCTACTCTAGATGGATCATAAGGCACGCCAAACGCTCTTGCTGTAGCAACGGGAGATTTTAATATTTTTGACGGATGAGTTGTAAGTAGTGCACTTATTATTTTGTTAAGTTTTAAAAACTCCTTTTGCAATCCCAACTTTTCAGAAATCAATTTAGCTTGGTCTCTTAACTTATTTAATTCTTCCTCTCCATTTACCCTAATTATTTGTTCTAAGCGTTCTTCAATTTCAGGGAAGGATAATGTTTTGGAATCTGGACCAGGTTTTCTTGATGTTTGAAGGTTTTCTAAAAATGCTCTTTCTCGTTGAGCTGTGTATAATTCCCCAGATAATGGATTATCTCCTTCAATTGCTCCTGTTCCTTCTAAGAATCGAATAGTTATACCGGGAAGTGCAGCCTTTCGAGTATATTTATATGTAAGAAACAATTGTCCTGTTGCAGTCGGCTCATATTCAAAAGCAGACCTATGGCTTAATAAAGCTCCCGGGTATAAGTGACCTAAAATAGAAAATAAATTTCTTCTTACTATTTTTTCGGAACTATCATCAAAGTTTGTTGAATATAACCTAGGCGCAATTTTTCTTATTTTTCCTTCTTTCTCAAGCTTGGATATTTGCTTAGAAATAGCAGAGTCAGATGAGCCATAAATAACTTCTTGTAAGTGAATCTGTAAATTTTTTTCCATTAAAAGCTGTTTTTAATTCAAGAATGGAAAATAATTTCCACTAAAACAAAGATACTAGAAAATAATTTCTAAATAGGGGAAAAGAAAATAATTTCCAGTAATAAGTCCATTTTTATGTAAACCGGGAAATAATTTCCGCTAAAGTGTCTAAAACAAGAAATAATTTCCATTAAATTGACATTCCTTATCCAAGTAAAAACAAAAGATCTTATTTTGCTTAGGAATTTATTTCAATCCCTTAAGTAAAGGTACATCAGATTAAAGAACCCGTAAAGACCAAGGCAAGTGTTCTGCCGCAGGCGCAACACATAACAGTCTTGACTGAACCTTTAATCTGATTGAATAAGTGGCTTAACAGATTGAATTAAGGATGATAGTAAATAAATCGTATTTTTAATATATCGACTAAAACAACTCTATTGCCAAAAATTGATCTTTAAACTACCATGCGATTTAAGAATATCCCTAATTATATTACATGACAAAACAATATTAACCCTTACTTTATTACAAGATATATAAAATATTACCCTAATTCTATTACAAAATGAGTAAATAATTACCCTTACTTTGTTACAAAGTCAATCTAAAATTACCGAAAAATACTATTGACTTAACGATTCTACTTAAATTGAATATTGTGTTTAAAAAAAGTTTAGAATATCTTTGAAAAACAATTATAAAAAACTACCGCACAAATGAAGCAAGCTGAATTGGATACCATATTACAAGAAGGAGAAGGTTACTATCTTGAATTTAAGGAAAGTGTTAATTCCGATTTAGCCAAAGAGATGACTGCATTTGCAAACTCATCGGGTGGAAGAATTCTTATTGGTATTGATGATAACAACAAGCAAAAAGGTGTAACTATAAATAATGATTTAAAATCGAGAATTCAAACCATTGCCAGAGATTGTGATCCATCTGTTAATATCAATCTTGAAACTTTTCAAAACATTTTAATTATTCATATTTCTGAAGGCAATGAGAAACCTTATCGCTGTAATAAAGGATTTTTCATACGAAATGGTGCCAGTACACAAAAGATGAATCCAAACCAGATTGTTGACTTTTTGCAGCAAGAAGGTAGAATAAAGTTTGATGAACAATCTAAAATTAAAACCAATTATAAAAAAGCATATAGTCCTGAATTGTTGCGAACCTTTCTTAAAATTGCGGGTATTCCACAAATTATGGAAGATGAAGATATTTTAAGAAATCTTGGTGTGCTTAATGAAGATGTTTTTTGTTTAAATAATGCAGGTATTTTATTTTTTACTGAAAAACCCGGCGATTATATCAATCAGTGTATCGTTACCTGTGTTTTATACAAGGGAACGGAAAAAATAAATATTCTCGACAGGAAAGACATTAATACTGATTTTATCAATACAGTTAATGAATCGATTATATTTTTAACAAAACACCTGAATGTAAGCTATAAAATTGAAAGCATACAAAGACAGGATATTCTTGAAATACCGGAAGTGGCACTACGCGAAGCTGTAATAAATGCAGTTATGCACCGAAATTATTTTGAAGATGGAGCCAATGTAATGATTGAAATTTTCGACGACAGGGTTGAAATCTCTAATCCGGGGGGATTACCTAAAGCTCTTGATCAAAAAGATTTTGGGAAAAAAAGTATCAGACGAAATCCGTTAATAGCAAATCTTTTTCAACGGGCACGATATATTGAAAAATTGGGTACAGGTATTAACCGAATGAAAAAAGAAGTATTACAGGCAGGATTAGCAGAACCACAATATGAGTTTACAGGATTCTTCACTATCATATTTAATAGATCAAAGGTCGGTGAAACTGTGGAGAAAACTGTGGAGAAAACTGTGGAGAAAATAATCGAATTAATAACTCAAAACCCTAAAATAACCATAAAAGAAATACAGAAAGAAACGGGCTTAACAAGGCGTGGTGTAGAATATAACATTGACAAACTCAAAAAAGAAGGTATTTTAAATAGAATTGGTCCTGACAAAGGTGGTTATTGGGAAATAACAAGTTAGGAATAAAGTTCGGATTAAAATCATAAAAACAACCTTCCAAGACAGGCACATCCCGAAGAAAAATCGGAAAGAGCCTTTTTCTCCGCACTAAGGACTTTCATTTTTACACAAGGTCTCTCCCACTACCTATTAAAAATGAAAGACCTTATTTTACTTAGACAATTTATTTCAATCCTAAAAGCAAAGGTACATCAGATTAAAGAACCCGTAAAGACCAGGGCAAGTGTTCTGCCGCAGGCGCAACACAGAACAGTCTTGACTGAACCTTTAATCTGGCTGAATAAGTGGCTTAACAGATTGAATTAAGGGAAAATCTAAATATATTTTTAGTCATTGTGCAATTCAGATAATTTTTTTTGCCATGGTTTTTATCCGACATTTCACCTGTTTATCCAACATTCATTCAATAATTCTTCTTCTGAAAATATACTTAGTTGTTTTCCTTTTTCCCATTTTGATTCCATTATGAGCCAATTATGAATCATTTGAGCCAATTATGAGCCAATTAATTTATAAACCGTTCCTGCTCCAACTTCTCCTTTTCTTTCAAGCAGTTTAAATTTATCAATTAACTCTGTCAAGTCTCTTGTTGCTGTAGCTTTTGAAACATTACACAATTCTTGATATATTTTATTGGTTATTTCTCCTTTTTCTTTTACATACATCACGGCTTTCAATTGCCTTTCATTCAGATCAAATTCTTGCAAAGAATCTTCATTGTAAATATCTTTTCTAAACTCTACCCAAAAGCCCGATGACTCGTAATAATACAAGGGGGTTGGTAATCCTGCTTCTTTACATTTCTCTATTATTTTTATCGTTCCTCTACCCCAGGATTCAATGTAACCACATCTAAAAACAGCATTAGCAATATCAGGATTATATGGCTTAGATGAATGTTTCTTTGTTAAAGTTTCAACTGTCCAATTTTCAGGAAGTTGCCCCTCGTTCCAAATCATGATCTTATCTTTGTAAACACTAATCTGAATAGGTGTATTTCCGGAATAATCTTTATGAATTATTGCATTTAATAATGCTTCACGGACAGCTTCTTTCGGGTATTCATAAGTTTCTACTCGTTGAATATCTTCATACGAAATATTGGCTTTGATGTATTTTGTAAAAAGCAAATTCATGGTTTTTTCTATTTGCTCAAATATATTACCATGTATTTCATCCTGATACATCAATTCAGAATCTGATTCAAAAAAACCAATTTTGATATATGATCCTGTAACAAAATTTTCAGGTTTAGGATGAAACAACAAAATAGATGCTCGTTTTAAAAAATCATGTTCTTTAAGCTGTAAATTTTCAATTAAATGTTCGTTGCTATCAGTTAATACATCTTCTTCTATTCGTTTGCTTTTTAAAGCTCGTTTCCTGAAAAAATCAAAAGTCTCTTCTTTTAAATCAGAAACCGAAACATTGGGCACAGGAACACCATCCCACTTTTTACCTTTCTTTTGAAGCATGAATCTATCCAATGCAGCTCCTTTTAATTCTTGTTTGGTGCTTCCACTGCGATAGTGGTATTGACCTTTATAATTAACAGGATAAGGATAATCTTCAATAATTATTTCAAGGTAATCACCTTCGGTTGATGCGTGTAAATTAACATCTACTATAACACCTAGAATATCCTTTGTTTTGTTCGGAATATCTTCTAATAATTTTTTCGCATTAGCAACACCAACTACATTGCCGGCATCATCTTTACCAATAAAAATTTTACCGCCTTTGGCATTGGCAAAACCGCATATCCATTTTAAGTACTCGTCTCGCCAACTTTGTTTGTATTCTATGTTTTGTGATTCAGGCATATCTATTCTAATTCTAGTTTTTCATCATTATCTTCTCCCGGTAATTCCAAAGCTTTTACTGATTGAATTGCATTTCCTGCTATACCCTTGATTGAACCATACATATCAATAGTATTTGTAACTACCTTTTCAATTTGCTTATCTCGTTGTTTCCATATTCTTTGCATAGAACGTTTTTCGCTTTCTAAATCAGATTTCATTTGTGTAAAGCCTTCTACTATGGCTTCAATTTGCATTCTGAAAGTATTGCTAGTCAAATAATCATAGAGCATGTTCATTTTATCTCCTTTGTTCTCTTGAGAACTTACTGCCGTACTGACTTGAACAATTGATTCTCGTAATACAGCACAAAGACCTTTAAATTCATCGTAATTACAAATCCAAATACCATCCTTTAAACCCATTCTATCCATATCGGAAGGCAAAACCTCTGTAACCAACACACCTATATTAGCTCCTTTATCTCTTATATCAGTTTTAAACTTTTCTATCCAACTGGGCTGAAAATCTTTTGTTCTTTTACTTTCGTAATATATAGTACCACAATTTTGATGAGTACGTGTATTTACATATTGAAGACAATCTCCTCCTCGAACTCCTTTCTTAATTTCCTCAATTGTGTCTAAAGGAAACTGAGCAGCCAACCATTCTTCTATTGCCAATTCCTGAACCTCACCCTGCATTTGCATAGAACCTTGTTCTTGCTTACGCTTCATTTCTTCAGTTAACTTTTTCTGATCTTCTAACTGTTTTTGAAGTTCTTTAAAACGTAATTCATTCCGGTCTTCTTCTGTTTTTTTTATTTTTTCTCGTTCAGCAAGAAGTGCTTCATTTAGTTTTTTCTGAGCCTCTGCTTCTATAGCTTCTTTTAACTCACCTTTTTCACGCTTTAATTTTTCTATTTCGGCTTTGGTGCGGTTAAGTTCTTTTATTTGCTCCGATTTTTCATTCAACTCAATTTGTAAAGCTTTGAATTGCTCAGATTGTTCCTCCTGCAACTGTGTTTTTAACTTTTCTTCAATAGCTTTCTTTTCTTCTTTCAGTTGTTTATCCAAGCGTTCTTGAAACAGCTCATTTTCTTGTTTTTTCGTTTGCTCAAATTCTTCTTTGGCTTTATTCAAACTTTCAAACTCCGTTTCATATTTCTTCTTTTCTTCTGCTATTTGAGATTGAAACTTTTGCTTTATTTCTTCTTCCAACTGATGAGCAAGAATATCCTGTACATCTATTGATGTGCCACAGTTTGGGCATTTTATTTGGGATTGGTTTGTCATCTGTTTATATTTAATTTTTATTTGCCATATACCCGACTTGTCGGGAAAATATCCAAAATAATCATTCCCATGTGGGTAAAAACTTTTTTACATGGATGTTTCATATTACATTATTCATTACCATCTACAAGCTTCCAATATCCACTTTTGTCGCTTCCAATTCGTTTTATGATGTTCTTTTTCTTTAATGTAGAGATATTTTTGTCAATTGCTGTTGTACTAATTCCAATACATTCAGACATTTCTTTCTTAGATATTTGTGGATTTTTATTTATTAAGTTTACTATTTCTTTCTGACTTTCTACCAACCCATCTACCAACCCATCTACCAACCTTTCTTTTTCTACACTTTTTTCATCTTCTTTTAAGAATTCAAAATAGTCTTCCACAAAAGGAAAACAAATTTCCAGAAAATTATCGCTTATTTTAAAGATACTTTCATCATAAGCATTTAAAATACGATGTATTCCTGAACCAAGTTGCTCTACAAATTTTAAATCTTTAAAAACTCGCATCAATTCTCTATTGCGAGGCATTGATCTACCTGCAAAGAATTCCTCTTTACTTAAACCGTGTACTAAACCTCCATATGAAGTAATACTTAATCTATTTGAATATATCTCAATTACAGGAGGTACTTCTTTGGTGTAATCATTATGCACAATAGCATTTATAATGGCTTCTCTAAGTGCTGTTTTATTTATCATTTGCTTTTGTAAACGTTCGGCAGCACCTGTTATTTTTACAAATGTTCTGTTTTCTACTTCCAATTTGTTTAAAACCTGATTTGTAGCTTTTAAAATAGAACATAAACCATATTCTTCGTTTTCTATTAAATCTACTTTACTTGTTCCTGCGTATTTTGCCACTTTTATTGAAACACTATTTACATCTGCAAGCAAAAATGCTATATAATTAAACTTTCCATCTGGCGTATATAAATCTAAGTTCTTAAGAAATTCATTATTAAGCTTAAATCCTATACCTTCATAATAGATTTTGAGTTGCTCGAATGTTAAGTTTTGCTTGTTTGATACTATTTTACCTATGGAATTTCGTGTACGTTTAGAAAATAAATCTTCTATCATTGCTATTGACATTGGCTCTGATGCCGAACCTATACGAATAAAACAACCTTTTTCCGACATTCCTTTTTTCTTTAAATAATATGGTTTTTCGTAACCGCTGGCAATTATTATTTTAAGAATATTTTTACTTTCTCGCTGTTCACTAACCACATCGAACAAACCTAAACAGGAAGGCTGTATGTTGTTTTTTAAACGATCTTTAATTTTTAATTGAATAGAGTCTGTATTTTGCAAACCAACAACAATACCATTTTTATCTATTCCTAAATAAATAATACCGCCCTTTTGATAGTTTAAAAAAGCTATTACTTCTTTTTCTAAGTCATCGGTTAGCTCTTGTTTATATTCTATTCTGTTAGTTTCTGTCATTGTTATTCTTGTCTTATATTAATCGAGATTGAAACTTTTGTTTTATTTCTTCTTCCAACTGATGAGCTAATATATCTTTTACATCAATTGATGTTCCACAGTTTGGGCATTTTATTTGGGTATTATCTTTCATATTAACTTTATCTTTGATATTCTTTGAATATTTTCAATCTGTTCGTAATTATTATTTCTTAATCTTACCAAACGTTTCAAATTCAATGAATTTAGATTTAAATAATTTTTTTGGTATTTTCTTTTGTAAAAGTAAGTGAAAATTCTCTTCTTGAGTTGCAACAATCAACTGCCTGTCTAAACTCACTATTATACTTCTAAATAAATCTATGAATGATAAGATATTAATACTATCCAATGACTGAATTGGATCATCTATGAAAATACACTTGACAGTTTCTCCTGTTTCTTTGTTTTTTACTTTTAATGCTCTCGCTAAAAAAATACTTAAACTTAAAATATTAATTTGAGCTGTACTAAAATACAAAGCAGGTATAGATTTATTTCCTACTTTATCTTTAGTATATATTTGCAATCTTGGATTCTTATCTTTAAAGTCACAATCAAACTCAATTTCTGGATAATCAGGATGAGGGTCAATTTTTCGATATATTTTGTTGATTAAGCCTGTATAAAAGAATTCATTAATAGATTTTTTTAAGTAAGCTTCTAAATTATCTTTCTCATTTTTCAATCTTTCTCCAATGTTGTTATTAATTTCAATTTTTTTGTTTAAATCTTCAATATTTTTTTTAGTTTTTTCAGATTCTAAGAATTTATAAGAATCATCTTTTAATCTTTCAATAATTTTATAATTTTTTAATATATCATCTTTAACATTCAATTTCTTTTTTTCTAAAGATTTTAGACTTTCAAATGCTTTATCAGTTTCTTTTTTAGTAAGGCCAACCAAGTCTATATCAAAATCCGTAAGAATAAACTGTTCGAAATTTTGAATGGTTTTTTGACCAATTAATTTAACTTTATCTGTAAGCTCTAACTTTTCTTTGATTTCTTTATCGGATAATTTATTTGAGACAAGTGATTTCTTAATTGCTTTTATTGCTTTTGTATTTTCTTCGACCTTTAGTTTTAATTCTAATACAATTTTTTCATTTTTAGTTATTTCATCTTCAAGATTACTCAAATCAATAGTGTTTGATTTGAGAATTTCATTATAATAATTACATATTTTATTATAAATATTTGATTTTTTTTCTTTCTCTATTTCGTTTGTTAAAAAAAGGATCTCTTTATCCAATTTATTAATTAGTGATTTATTGTTTTCTTTTTCCTTTTCAATTTTATTTAATGATATTGTAAATTCATTAATGATTTTCTCAAAATCCAATAATTCATTTTTTATATTTTTTTCAAATGAATTATTATCAAATCCTCCAAAAAATGATGCCAGAGATAATTTCTCCTTTTCAAGTACATTTAATAACTCGATCTTTTTCTCAAGATTAACTTTTAACTCTTTTAAATTTTTAGAAATCTTTATTTTCTCAATTTCAGAAGGTAGTGTAGAATCATTTATAACAACTTCTAATAATTTGACCTTCGACAAAATTATGGTATTGTTATTTTTGCATTCAATCTCTAAACTTGATTTCTCAGCTAAACTTCTTTTTAATATTTTGCTTAGTAATTTATTGTTAGATATTTTGTTTGACAATTCTGTGTGAGAATCATAATGTTGAGAACATAAAGGACAAGTTCTGCTCTCATTCTTTGCAACCAACTCTAATCCTCTGGATAAAAATTCTTTTAATTCTTTGTTTAAATCATCTTGGGCATCAATATCTTTATTAGCATCGATTAATTTTTGGTCAAGATCTTCCTTTTTATTTTGTAATTCAATGATTTCTTTTATTATACTTTTATGTTCCTTAAAGAAATCATAATCTAATAATACTTCAATATCTTCCTTAAGCTTGTTTTTGAAATATGAATTTTGCTCAAGTTTTAAGTTTATATTTTCAATCAGTTTGTTTTTCTCCGTAATGTTCTCTTCTGTTTCCTTTATATATTTAGTTATTTCTTTTATTTCATCACTAATTCTTTCAAGCTTAATTTTATTTGCCGGAAAATCTTTCAACCTGTTTTTCTGACTTTTAAATTCATTATGTTTTTGGGTTAAGTCACTTTTAGTATTGCTCTCTTTCGCAAATAATTCTTGTTCGATAATTTTGTTCTTTTCTTTTTCAAAACCTAAGTCGGTTACCTTTTTATTCAATCTTTGAATTTCTGATTCAATCTTTGAATACTTTTCAAAATCAGACTTAATTTTTAAGTGAGCATTATTTAAATCAATTACTTTTTTTAAATCAGTTTCTAAATCAAGTTTTAGTATTTCTAATTGTTCTTTTTCTTTAATAGAGTTTAATATTCTATTTAATTCATTCTTATGATTGATAAGTTCTTTACTTTTTTGTTTTAAATTATAATATTCAACTACACCTTTTTTGTTTTCATCTGTATCTAACCCATTATAAGCTATGTCTATATTTCCTATTCTTAATTTTAGATTTTCAATTTCAAATCCTAAACTTGTAACTTCTGAATTTACTTTTTGTGTTAAAATATCAAATTTCTTTTTAGAAAAACTTTCCTTTTGAATTATTGTGATTTCTTGCTTTTTATCAATTAGTCTTGAAATTGCAAAATTAATTTCTTCTAAAATTTTATCATCACCTTCAAAATCTAAATTTAACTGAGTATTCTCTTTGTTTTTTTTCTCCCCAGTTAATTTTATTATATCATCATTTATATTAGTAATTAATTTTATAATATTTTGTAAAGCATTATTATAGTCTTTTAAGTATGGAATGCTATCAATAAATTTCTTATATCTTTCGTCAGCTTTATCTTCTTTAATAAAAGTATCAATTAAATCTTGTGATAAGATTACATTTTTAAAATAATCATTCTTAGCTTTATTTTTAAAATTATAAACTTTTGATTTGGTCAGTTTTTTCACATAATCTTTTTCATCAGTAAACACAGTTACCGAACCGAGTCTGTCTTTTTGATTATGGTGTTGAAGAAAAAACGGATTTTCATTTCCCCCTTTTCTATTTTCTATAGCTAGCTTATCATATTCTGTAGCATTTCTATGAAATCTTTCAATCTGACCAGTAACACACCATTCAACAGCGTCATAAAATGAGGTTTTTCCATATCCATTTGGTGCATATATAGAAATTAAGTTAGCAATCTTATCATCTGGTAATGTAAAATCAAATGTTGCATCCTCAACTTTATTGAAAGCTCTAAATGCTGATATTTCAACCTTTTTAATTTTCATTTTGGATGTTTTTTATTTGTTCTAATAAGCCTGTTTGCAATTTTTTATCACCACTGATTAAGCTGTTTTTAGGTATTATGTTCCAAATTTTTTGCTCTACAGGTTCATAATCTAATTCAGTGTTCTCAATAGTCCTTTCAACTAAATCCTTTAAATCTGTATTTGTAATATGCTTAATGATAAATTCATTAACCTTTTCATCAGTTAACACTCCTTCAAATTTATCTTCAACTATTTTTCGACTTGAAAATTTATCATTTTCAATTTTATTTTTCAACGTCTTATTTACTTCATTTGAACAAACATAAATTATATATATGTTCCATTTATCATTCAAATCATTGATTTTACTTTGATACTTTAATGCTATTTCTTCAGAAATCTTTTGCCAATTATCATTCTTATTTAAATTGTTGCTAGCCCCATACACAAAAAACACACTAATGTTTATGTTGATCTTTTTAATGAAACATTTAAATGTGAATTCTTCAAATGATTCTGATAAATCACTTAATATAGTCTCTTTATAAGTTAAATAATTTTTCATATTCGCATTTTAATTTTTGTAATAACTCAATTTTATTAAGAGCATTAAACCTTTTAAAATCTTCACTTTTTTCTACTAGCATAACCTTTTTTAAATATTCAAAATGCATAAAGTTATACTTATCAAATACAAATTCTTTTGTACTACTCATTCCATCATCTATAAAAACATCTCCAAATTTCCCTTTAATATATTCTTGCTTTAAATATTCAATATTAGAAACTAGACTGCCTTTCTTTATTATATAGTGTTCAATTTTTGTTTTTGCAGGTAAACTGTTAGTTTTTATAAGAACTGTTCCATTATCTCTCAACCCTTCAAAATTACCATTAATACATTCTTTCAAAAATTCATTATCCTGCCATTCTATTGTTTTATCCTTATAGAT
>JAUWQL010000210.1 GCA_030611105.1 Bacteroidales bacterium | reverse complement strand
GTAATATTTTTTGGTGTCTTTATGCCTTTAAAAACTCATCTATAAATTTCTTTTTTTTCATTCATAACCTTTAATTTACTGTAAAGCTAATGAATATAAGCCTTTTGAAAGGTTTCAGCCTCCTTTTTGTCTATTAAGCCTAAAAACCCTATTTCGTGATCTTCTTTTATGCGAACAAGAATATGAAAATGGTTTTTCATTAAACACCAAGCAAAGGTTTCAGCTACCGTGCTAATATAAATATCATAAATCCTCAGAAAATGCTCGTAATCTGAATTTTCATTAAAAATATTTTCATAATTATTTCCACGATTATAAATATGATAATATTTTCCATATTCTAATAATGGTTTCATAATTAATTTTTTTCCTTATATCTGTCTGACATTTCCTTGTCCTGCGGACGAAGGAAAGTCTTTTAAATTTATTTTTAACTTTCAATCTGGTGTTAACCACATGGAAACATTAAAATTAATAATAAATCCATTCTCCACAATCCTTTATTAATTGAATTAATTCCTCAACAAAATTTCCTTTCACGGCTGAAGTTCCCTGTCCTGCGGACGAAGGAAAGTCTTTTAAATTTATTTTCAACTTTCCATCGTGGTGTTAACCACATGGAAACGTTAAAATTAACTATTTTTTCCAGTCTCCACAATCTTTAATTAGTTGTATTAATTCCTCAACGGCATTTTCTTCGGAAATATTTTTCTTAACCACTTCCTTGTTTTTATATAAAGTAATTTTGCCTGGGCCCGCTCCCACATACCCATAATCGGCATCGGCCATTTCGCCCGGGCCATTTACAATGCATCCCATAATTCCTATTTTCAGACTTTTAAGATGAGATGTGCGTTTTCGAATTTCTGCTGTTGTTTTTTGTAAATCGAAAAGAGTTCTCCCGCATCCGGGACAGGAAATGTATTCAGTTTTTGAAATACGAACTCTGCTTGCCTGTAAAATTCCAAACGAAGTATTAACAATATCCTGGTCTTTTATTGCTCCTTGATTTTCAATCCAAATTCCGTCGCCTAAACCATCTAAAAACAAGCCTCCAATATCACTGGCAGATTTTAATTGTAAATCTTCTAAATTATTCTCTTTATATGATCTTTTAATAATAACCGGAAAATCACATGCTGAATTCATTAATTTGAAGAAAGCAGCACGCTGATCGGCAAATCCGTTTTTGTTATTCGTTTCAAGAATTAAAACTATATTATTCTGATTTTTGCCTTGCCTGTCGCCTGCCTGCCGGCCAGGCAGGGCAGACAGGATTTTTAATAAATTTTCATCATTTATCTCCGAACAATTAATTTTAAGAAAATTTAGTTTTGATGATTTACTATTCGATAAATAAAAATTATTAACTGATTTAAAAAGCGGAAATATATTATCATCATAAGTAATTTGTTGATCCCAATTTTGTTCATCAATTATAAAATTCGATTTTTCATGAGAAGAATCAAAAATAAATTGATCGCCTAAATAAACAAACTCGGGGTATAATTCCTCATTCCCTTCTTTATTAGAAATCACAACAGGCAGGTTGTTACCACCAATATTTGCGACTACTCTTGTATTTCTTTTATTATATTCGAAAAAGTTGATCGGAATAATATCTACCTCATTAATTTGTTTATGATCAATCCTCTCGTCAAAATAGTTTACCAGCTTTTTGGCAACGGGAATTTCATCTTCCGGTGGTTCGGTAAGCGAAACCCGTATAGTATCTCCTATTCCATCGGCAAGCAATGTCCCTATTCCGACTGCAGATTTAATCCGGCCATCTTCACCTTCGCCTGCTTCCGTAACACCCAAATGCAAAGGGAAATTCATTCCTTCATCTAGCATTTTGGCAAGCATTAAACGATTTGCCTGAACCATTACACGAGTATTACTTGATTTTAATGAAACAACCACGTTCAAAAAATTCTCTCGAACACATATTCTAAGAAACTCTAAAGCTGATTCAACCATACCAAAAGTTGTATCTCCGTATCGATTCATGATTCTATCAGATAATGAACCATGATTTACTCCAATACGTAATGCCGTTTGGTTTTCTTTACAAATATTTAGAAGAGAAATAAATTTTTCTTCTATCTTCTTTAATTCAACCTGATAATCTTCTTCTGTATATTCAATTTTCGTGAAATCGGCTCTCTTATCAACAAAATTTCCCGGATTGATTCTAACTTTTTCAACTATTTTGGCTGCTGTAAATGCAGCTCTCGGGTTAAAATGAATATCTGCTGCTAAGGGAGTTTCAAATCCGGTTTCGCGAATTTCTTTTTTTATATTTTTTAAATTCTCTGCTTCACGTACACCCTGTGCCGTAATTCGAACTAATTCACCTCCGGTCTTAATAATTCTAAGCGACTGATCAACTGTTTCGTTAGTTTTTAAGGTGTTCGTACTGGTCATTGACTGAATACGAATGGGGTTACTCCCTCCTATTTCGATACTTCCGACTTTTACCGGATTTGTTTTTAACCTGAAATATTTAAAAAGATTAATGTGTTTTTCGAATTTCATTCGTTAAGAATATATTTATTGCAAAGTTGGTGAAAATAATTTTATATGACTATCGGATTGATTTCCTATAATTTAAAAGAAGGTGCTAAGCGGCTATGTTTTATAGACTTTTCAGCAATTTTTATAAAGATATTCAATTTATAAATAAATCCCTGCCTGCGGCAGGCAGGCGCTAAGCACCTAATATTCAAGGATGATAACAATTTATAAAATATGGATTAGGTATATAACCCGACAGTCATATAATTTTAAATAATAATTGTTTTAACCACCAACCTGCCTACTTCCTACGGCAGTTAAACCGGCAGGAGGGGACTCTAAGTGTACTAAGTTACACAAAGAAAATCTGAAACTTAATTAATAAATTCACTATTTTCGTATCATCTTAAAATCACAGTAAAATGTCAATACAAGTAAAAAATCTTACCAAAATATACGGACAACAAAAAGCTGTTGACCAAATTAGTTTTGAAATAAAAACAGGTGAGATTGTCGGGTTTGTGGGACCAAACGGAGCCGGCAAATCAACAACTATGAAAATCCTGACGGGATTTATTCCTCCATCGTCTGGCGAAGTAAAAATTAACAATCTTGACCTAATAGAAAATTCGCTGGAAATAAGAAAACATATTGGATACCTGCCGGAAAACAATCCTCTTTATTTGGACATGTATGTTAAAGAGTATCTTGAATTCGTAGCCGGGATTTATAAATTAGGAAAAAAAACCAAATCAAGAATAGATGAAATTGTTGAGCAAACAGGATTAAGCATTGAGAGAAAGAAAAAGATCGGGGCATTATCGAAAGGATACCGACAAAGAGTTGGATTAGCTCAAGCACTGATTCATGATCCGGCTATTTTAATTCTGGATGAACCAACATCCGGATTAGATCCAAATCAGATTGTTGAAATCCGTAATTTAATCTCCGAAGTGGGAAAAGAAAAAACCATTATGCTTTCAACACATATTATGCAGGAAGTTGAAGCCATTTGTGATCGAATTATTATTATTAATAATGGAAAAATTGTAGCTGATGATACCATCGATTCTATTTATTCATACACACAAGACAAGCTAAGTACCGTTATCGTTGAGTTTGATAAAGAACCGGACCAAAAATTACTGGGAGAAATTGAACTTGTGGATAAGGTAGCCAAAATAGATGATAAAAACTGGTTAATTCAGAGTTCATCAAAAGAAGATATACGCCAAAACATTTTCAACTTTGCTGTAAGATCGGACCTGGCGGTTCTTTCTATGCAGAAAAAAGAAAAAAGTTTAGAAGAAGTATTCCAAGAGTTAACAAAATAATAATTTAGTATAAAATCTAAGTGTTTCTATGTGCCCTTAGTGACTTAGTGGTTAAAAAAACTTTAATTTACCACTAACCGGCCTACTTCCTACAGCAGTTAAACCGGCAGGCGGGGACACCCAAAACACTAAGCTTCACGAAGGAATTTATTTTATAAGTAATTTTTGGTAATTGTAAATTGAATTAACTATTTTTGGACTTTCTTATTTTTAATCATTATAAATAAATTTTATTATGGGATATTTATTTACATCTGAATCTGTCTCTGAAGGACATCCCGACAAAGTTGCTGATCAAATATCAGATGCATTATTAGACGAATTTTTACGTCGCGACCCTGAATCTAAAGTTGCCTGTGAAACACTGGTAACAACCGGTTTAGTAGTTTTGAGCGGCGAGGTTCGTACTAAAGCATATATCGATGTTCAGGAAATTGCCCGAAGAGTTATTAAACGAATTGGTTATACCAAGCAAGAGTATCGATTTGATTCAGAATCCTGTGGTGTTATTTCTACCATTCACGAACAATCACCTGATATTAATCAGGGAGTTGTAAGGGAAAAAGAAGAAGATCAAGGTGCCGGTGATCAGGGAATGATGTTTGGTTATGCAAACAAAGAAACTGATGATTACATGCCATT